>NZ_VHIJ01000017.1:0-78568 GCF_006680095.1 Pseudarthrobacter sp. B4EP4b
GCCGCCACCACCGCCGCCGTTGAGGATGGAGTTGATCAGGATGCCGCCAAGGATGGCCCCGCCGAGTCCGCCGCCGCCACCTCCGCCGAACATCCCACCGCGGCCGTAGCCCTGGTTGGCGTAGCCGTCGAAGTGGTCAACGTCAGCCTGGGCCAGCTGGGCTGCCTGGGCAGCGAGAGCGTGTGCCTGCTGCGCGTAAGTCAGGGCGGTCACGGGATCCGTCCGTGCAATGGACAGCGAGTAGTCCAGGTTCCGCTGCGACTCCGCCAGGCGGGTACGGGCCTCGGTTCCCACGCCGCCGCGCCGGGCGGTGATGTAGTCGGAGGTGGCGCTGATTTGGGCCTGGGCAGACATGATGGTCTGCTGCAGTGAGGCTTGCGCCCGGCGTGCCTGCTCCTGCTGGTCCCGGATTCCGCTTAACGCCTGGTCCAGGGACTGATGGGCAGTCTCCACCCTTTGCAGGGTAGCGATCGGATCGATCTTCCCGCCCTGGATGTCTGATTTGACCTGGGCCAGCGTCGCTTCCACGCCAGCGACGGGGCCAGCCAGCTCCGGATGGGCGCCGGACTGGATGATTGCACGTGCCTGGGCAAGGTCCTGCGAGGTGTCCACCACCGCTGACTCCAGGCCGTTGCGGGCCTCGTCAAGGCTCGACGAAACCTTGGAGATGGCGTCCAGGAGCACGTTCGTCTGGTGGAGGCTCTCCTCGGCTGCCCGGACGGCCACTGCAGCCATGCTTCCTTCACCCTCACCCAGTTTCTGCTCGGCAGTCGCTGTTGCGTTCTGGACGAAAGCAAGGCGCTCCTTGGCCTGCAGGATGTTGTCCGAGACCTGCGCAAGCGCGCTCTCGGCATACTTGGCCCGCAGGGCGGTGAGGGACTGTTCCGCGCTGGAGATCTTGGCGTCTGCTTCGCGCGCGCCGGCGTTGACTCGTGCCAGGGCCTGCGGTGCGTTCTTCTCCAGTTCACGCAGGGAATCGAAGTCGGCCTTCTGCTCCTGCAGGGATGCCAGCGCAGCCTCCGAGCGGCGGATGATTTCGCCCAGCCAGGTGCGCTGCTGCTCTTCAGTATCGGGAATATGATCGTCCAGCTGCTGCTGCAGCTTGAACGACTCCGTCATGTGGGCTTTGGCTTCATCCAGCGCCTTGGTGAAGTTGCCGACGGCGGAATCGCCGTACTGTGCCTGGGCGAACATCAGTTCCTGCTCGCTGGACTTGATGGCGTCGTCCGCCTCGATGAGCAGCGAACCGCTCTTGCGGCGCAGTTCCTCCACGCTGAGAGACGCCAGCGGGTCCACCTGGCCACCCTGCGGACCGTAGCTTGCGCTCGACGACTGGGCTTCGGCAGCCTTCTTCCGCCGGTTCCGGAAGTAGAGGTAGGCACCTGCACCACCAGCCGCCACTACGCCGGTCCCCACCAAAACAGCGGCGCCGGCATTTCCATCAGAAGGGACGTTGCCGCTTCCCCCTCCCGCAGCGTCACCGATGGCGCCGGCAGCGTTAATGGCAGCCTGGGCATAGTTGTCGTTTGCCAGCTGGGGCCCGATGGCCTTGCTCTTGATGTTTTCGACCTGGGCGTTGGTGATCTTGCTGCCGCCCTTGTTCAGGATGTACTGCCGGGTATCGGTAGCCACCGCGAGGATCAGGGCATTCGAACCAAGGTTTGCCTTTTTGGCCACCTCGTCTGTCCAGGCCTCCCGGTCGGCAGGGTTTTCGAATTTCTTGACGGTGACGACGTGAAGCACCATGGCGTGGTCGGTGCCCAGCTTCTTGATGGCTTCCTGCACCTCAGCCGTTTTTCCGCCCAGGACCCCGGCTGAATCCACAACCTTGGTTGAGGGATTCAAAGTGACCGGATCCTCCGCCCAGGCCGCACCGGCGGGTACCGCCAGCAGCCCGGTAAGGCCGATCACGGCGAGAATACGTTTGAACTTTGACCGCATGTGCAACCCTTCAGCACGCCTGACACCGATTCGGGACGAACCGGTCGTCTCAGAATGCAGCAGCGCCCCCACGCATGGTGTAAAGCCGCAGGTCGCTGTGGCAATCATCTTGATTCTATGGTGCACCCCACAGCCCGTCCATTGAGGTGAATATGCCACCAGCGAAACGATGCATGGCCAGCGAAATCCAGTCCATGAACGGATTCAGCAAGCTCTCAGCAAACATCCGAACTTGTTACAGGCAGGGAGTCCATAGTTAATTCAGACGAGGATGAAAGGAAGTCCCATGACTGAGAACCAAACCCCCGGTGACCCTTCCGGGAACCGCGGTCCGGGCCGGCAGGATCCGTGGCAGCAGCAGTCCGCACAGCCCGGTAACAACCCGGATCATCAGGACGGTGAGGGCATGGGAGCCTCGAACCCTGCGGCGGCCAACGAAGCAGCGGAGCCACGTCAGCAGGACACTGAACGGCTTGACCCGGAGAACCCCACCCGGGAACTGCCCGGAGCACACCCGGCGTACCCGCAGCGCCAGCCGTACCCGCAGCGCCAGCCGTTCTATGGACAAAGCGCTCCGGACGGCCAGGGAGGCGAGCCGGGCCATGGCCAGTCGCAGGGATATGGCGGACCGCACGCCGCCCAGGGCCACTACGGCTACTACGGCCAAGGCCAGCAGAACAGCCAGCACGCAGCGGCCGGCGCTCCTGTTGGCCTGGCCCCGAACCCTAAGGACGCCCCACGCAAAAAGGCCTCGTTCGGCGTCGGCACCCTGGTAGCCAGCATCCTCGCCGCCGGCCTGGTGGGCGGGGGAGTGGCCACCGTCGGCTCCGGGGGACTGTTTGATAACGACGGCTCCACCGCCATCACCAGCAGCAACAGCCAGCCCGGCACGGTCATCGTCAACAACAAGGACAACGTCAACGCAATCACCGCAGCTGCCGTCAAGGCCTCGCCCAGCGTGGTGACCATCAGCGCCACGAGCGGCGGCTCCGGCGGGACGGGTTCCGGTATCGTCCTGGACGACCAGGGGCACATCCTGACCAACACCCACGTGGTCACGCTGGACGGCCAGACAGCCAATGCGTCCCTCGAAGTCCGGACCAGCGAGGGCAAGGTGCTCAGTGCCAAGCTCGTGGGCACGGACCCGTTGTCCGACCTCGCAGTCATCAAAGTGGACAACACGTCCGGCCTCACACCGGCCACTCTGGGTGACTCCGGCAAGCTCAACGTAGGCGATACCGCGATTGCCATCGGCTCCCCCCTCGGCCTCACCGGCACCGTCACGGATGGCATCGTCTCCACGCTGAACAGGACCATCAGCGTGGCCTCCGCGGCGGCCCCGAAAGAGGGCGACAACGCAGAGGGTAATGACGGAGGCGGATTCCAGTTCGCCCCACCGGGTGGCGGACAGAGCCAGCAGACCACCGGGCAAGGCGAGATTTCCATCAACGTCATCCAGACCGATGCCGCCATCAACCCCGGCAACTCCGGCGGCGCCCTGGTGAACAGCAGCGGTGAGATCATCGGGGTCAACGTGGCGATTGCCTCTGCCGGATCAGGGTCCTCGTCCTCGTCCAGCGGCAACATCGGTGTGGGCTTCAGCATCCCCATCAACCACGCCAAGCGGGTGGCCAAGGAAATCATCGACACGGGCAAGGCCTCGCATGGCCAGCTCGGTGTCAGCGTCAAGAAGAAGGCCGCCTCCAGCGCCGCCTCCGAGTTCTCGGTGGGAGCAGAGGTCGCCACAGTGGAAGCAAGCTCGGCTGCCGGCAAGGCAGGGATCAAGGTGGGCGACGTCATCACCAAATTCAACGACCTCGCCATCGGCGAGCCCGAGCAGCTGACCGCCGCGGTCCGGGAACAGCCCGCGGGTTCCAGCGTAAAGATCACTGTGCTGCGCAACGGCTCAGAACAAACCCTCGACGTCGCCCTCGGCACCGCAAGCTAGCAGCGGCACCCCGGCACCGGCCATACGGTGCGGCGGCACCTTTAGGAATGTTCGACGGCGGTGATTCCCACCCCAGGTGGGGACACCGCCGTCGAACATTCCCGCCGTCGTCGTAAAAGTGCTGACACTGGCGTAATGGAAGAGGGCGGCGCCCAACGTCGATATGGTTAGCTAGGAGCTACCCGTACGCCGGGCATCCCGCGGCCATGACCTTACCCGGCTGGCTGTCCACAAGCATGGAAGGCTGCTGTCGATACAGTGGAGAAGACATTGAAGATCATCGTCCTGGTCAAGCATGTACCGGACGCCCAGTTCGACCGTCACCTCAACGGGGAGCGCTACACGACGGACCGTGACGAAAGCATCCTGTCCGAGCTGGACGAGTACGCGCTGGAGGCTGCACTGCAGCTGGCCGAGGCGCGGGGCGGCAGCAAGGCAGGCAACCAGGTCATCGCCCTGAGCATGGGGCCTGCCGGTGCCGTCAACGCCGTGAAGAAATCCCTCCAGATGGGTGCCACCGAAGGCGTACACCTGACGGACGACGCACTGGCGGGCTCGGACGCCGCGGCCACTTCCCTTGCTCTGGCGGCTGCCGTCCAGCGGCTCGGCCAGGACGGCCCCGTGGACCTCATCATCACCGGCATGGCCTCCACCGACGGCGAAACCTCCCTGGTGCCAGCGCAGCTGGCCGAGCGCCTTGGCCTTCCCCAGGTCACGTTCGCGTCCTCCCTGGACGTGGAGGGCGGACGGCTTGTGGCACGCCGGGATGCGGACACCACCTCCGAAACGGTGGAAGCCACCCTTCCGGCAGTGGTGTCTGTGACCGACCAGATCAACGAGCCCCGGTACCCCAACTTCAAGGGCATCATTGCCGCCAAGCGCAAGAGCATCACCACCTTGTCCCTTGCGGACATCGGGGTGGATGCTGCCCAGGTGGGACACTCCGGTTCCTGGACCACCGTGGCCAACGCTGAAGAGCGGCCGCCGCGCAGCGCCGGCACCATCATCACCGACGAAGGCGACGCCGGCATCCAGCTGGTTGACTTCCTGGCCGCCCAGAAGCTGCTCTAAGAGGGATCACCGACATGGCAAAAGTACTCGTTTTTATTGACAACCCCGGCGCCGCGCTGAAGAAGAGCAGCCTCGAGCTGCTGACCCTGGCCCGCACCCTCGGTGAGAGCGTGGTGGCCCTCAACGGCGAACTGCACAGCGACGTCTCCTCCACTTTCGCCGAGTACGGCGTCAGCACCATCCTGCGCCCCTCGGCACAGGACCTGGACGACTACCTGGTGGCGCCCAAGGCTGCCTACCTCGCCGCTGCAGCAGAGAACACCGGGGCGGCCATCGTCCTGCTCGACAACTCACCGGAGGGCAAGGAAATCGCTGCCCGGCTCGGTATCCGCCTCAACGCCGGCGTCATCACCGACGTTGTGGCCGTGGAAGCGGACGGCACGGCACACAAGTCCGTACTCGCCGGTTCCTACAACACAGCCTGCAAGGCCAGCACCCCCGTCTCGGTGCTGACGGTCAAAGCCAACAACGTGGTGCCCGAGCCGGCTGCCGCAGCCGGCACACCCGAAACCGTCACGGTGGAGGTTCCCGCCGGCAGCACTGCGGCGGCGGCACGGATCACGGCCCGCGAGCAGAAGGTGGCCAGCGGCCGCCCGGACCTTACCGACGCCCGCATCGTGGTAGCCGGCGGCCGCGGCGTGGACGGCGACTTCGGACCTGTGGAGGAGCTTGCCGACGCCCTCGGAGCGGCGGTGGGAGCATCACGTGCGGCTACCGACGCAGGCTGGATCAGCCACGATGCCCAGGTGGGCCAGACGGGCAAGACCGTGTCCCCGCAGCTCTACATCTCTGCCGGCATTTCCGGCGCCATCCAGCAAAAGGCCGGCATGCAGACCGCAAAGGTCATCGTGGCGGTCAACAAGGATGCCGAATCGCCGGTCTTCGAGATTGCGGACTTCGGCATCGTCGGGGACCTCTTCGACGTCCTGCCGCAGGCCACGGCCGAGATCAAGAAGCGCAAAGGCTGATTATTGACTGCATCAGCCAGCCAGGCACAGAGCCCGTTCAACCCGGCCACGCACCGGATTGGGCGGGTGCTCTGTTTTGCGGCCCACCCTGACGACATCGACTTCGGCGCTGCAGGAACCATTGCCGCCTGGACGGCGGCCGGTGTCCAGGTCAGCTACTGCATCATGACCGACGGCGATGCCGGCGGCTTCGATCCCGCCCACCGGGCCAACATCATCGCCATGCGCGACGCCGAACAGCGCCGTGCTGCCGAACTGGTCGGGGTCTCGGACATCCACTATCTCCATCAACGCGACGGCTACCTCGAGCCCTCGCATGAGGTGATGCGCGGGGTGGTGAAGCTCATCCGCGAACTGCGTCCCGACGTCGTACTGGCCATGCATCCGGAACGGAACTGGCGGCGGATCCAGAAGAGCCATCCGGACCATCTCGCAGTGGGGGAGGCTGTCACGCGGGCCGTCTACCCTGCGGTGGAAAATCCTTTCGCCTACCCGGAACTGGCAGAAGCCGGGCTGGCGGCTTACAAGCTTCCGTGGCTATGGCTGTATGCAGGCCCTGAAGAGCGGGAAAACCATTTTGTTGACGTGACTGAGCATGTGGAGGCCAAACTGCAGGCCATCCACGTCCACGTCAGCCAGCATCCCGACGTGGAGGCCATGGAAGCCGCGGTCCGCCAGGGCATGCACGTCAATGCCGAACGCGCCGGGCTGGCGGCAGGACACAGCGCCGAAGCGTTCCATGTAGTAGCCGTCAATGGGCCGGGAACCATCGCGGGTTTCTGAGCCGGACGGCATAAAAAACGCCCCGTGACCATCCTTCAGGATGATCACGGGGCGTTCCCATGCTCAGCGTGGGCGAGGCTGCTACGCGCCGAGCGGAGCTGCAGCCACCGTGGGCAGCGTGGGGGACTTGGATCCACCGACGGGCTCAACCGTGATTCCGAGCGCCGCGGCTGAGGCGATGCCCTCCACTACCGCGGGCTTGGATAAGGCGGCCTCATCCATCAGGCCCTGGGACACCGGCGCCGACCCGTCCTTTGGAATCAGCCACATCTGGTAGACCTTGCCTTCGGGCGGGGCAGGAACACCATTCATCTTGACCACCAAGGCGTCTTTGGAAGACGAGACCAGAACCGTTGCGGTTCCACCCGCGGCCACGGGTACAGAGGCTTCGCGGACGTCATCAGCCCGGACCACCTGGTTCAGGGGGTCGTTCTGGTCCGCGATATAGGACCCGACGCCGACGCCGCCCAGGGCAATGGCCGCCGCGGCCGCAATGCCCGCCAGCCAGCGGCGGGTTCCGGCCGGACGCCGCCGTTCCTCCCGGCGTTGCCGGGCTTTGGCGAGCTCATCGGCGGGACCTTCAGGGCCGTTGCCCTCCTGCTCTGGCGCCGGGGACGGCCCCGGAGCCGGCAACTGCGCGGGCAGCTGGGCCGGAAGTTGGGCGACGATCCGGTCGAAGAGATCTGCGGGCGGCTCTTCCTCCGCCTTGAACGTGCGGGTGAGGGTTTCCCGGGACTGGCGGACCCGTTCGAAGAATGACGTCCGTTCGGCAGCAGGAGCGGCTGAAATGTACTCCTCGATCGCGCGGCGTTCATCGTCCGTTACGGCATCGAGGGCATACAGCTCGGCCAGGTCAATGACGCGGCCCGAGGCGAGGTCAGCTGCGACGGTATCGCCGAAGCCGCCTGAACGGCCAGCTGGTCCATGGTTCATTTCTGTCATTTCAACTCACCCCCAAACAGGTCTTCAAGCGGATCAGTCCGTCGCGGATGCGGGACTTTATGGTGGGAACTGCAGCGTTCAGCCGCTCGGCGACTTCCCGGTAGGTCAGGCCGCCGTAGTAGGCAAGGCGGACAGATTCCTGTTGCGTTTCGGTCAACGTTCCCAGGCACCGCACCACGGCTTCGGCTTCGAGTCTGCTGCCCACTTCGTCCGACACGGTGTCGTGGTCTATGTCCTGGCTGCTGGCACCGTAACGGGCCTCCCGGTCAGTGGCGGACTGCGCGGATCTGACCCTGTCCACGGCACGCCGGTGGGAAATCGTCATGAGCCAGGAGAGCGGGCTGCCTGCGGCGGGATCGAATCTGCCCGCGTTTTGCCAGACCTGGAGGAAGACCTCCTGGGTGGTGTCCTCGCTGAGCTCGGCATCAATCAGGACCCTGCGCGCCATACCGTAAACCCGGCGCGAGGTCAGCCGGTAGAACTCCGCAAAGGCAGCGCGGTCACCCTGGGAGATCTGTCCCAGCAGGACTGTGAGCCGTTGGCTGAGCTCGGCCGGCGTGTCCGTGACCGCGGGAGCATCGGGAGTATCCATCACTACCAAGCATAAGTCTCCAGGTGGTGAATCCTGGTCAATGGTGCCGGGGATGCCCCGGCTGGTTCTGGAACCTGCCCGGAGAAGTGTCACCTGCCGCTCCTTGATCGCTAATGGACTGTTCTCAGGAGGGATTCGGTGCACGGCCGCGTGCGGATGGGGCAGGGCGGGAAATTGCTTCGTCAGCTTGAGGGCCGCGCGGGTTTCGAGGCCCCGGGCGGTTGCCGGCGGATTGCACCGCTCACGGGCGGGCCATAACGGGCGGGCCTTAGATGCGGGCGCCGGCGAAACCCTGTTGCCGCCAGGCCTCGTAGACGGCGATGGAGGCCGCATTGGCCAGGTTAAGCGAGCGCAGTGCCGGCAGCATGGGCAGCCGTACGGTGGCGGTCACGTGCGGATCCGTCTTCATTTCCGGCGGCAGGCCCACCGATTCCCGTCCGAACATCAGGACGTCACCGGGCTGGTAGGCGATGTCCGTGTAACTGGCTGCCCCGTCGGAGGTGAAGGCGTAGACACGCTCGGGCTGCAGATGCTGCCAGGCGTCCTCGATGTTGCGGTGCACGGTGACGACGGCGAGGTCATGGTAATCCAGGCCGGCGCGGCGGAGCTTCGCGTCCGAGAAGTCGAACCCCAGGGGTTCCACCAGGTGCAGTTCAGCGCCCGTAATGGCCGCCAGCCTGATGGCGTTGCCGGTATTGCCGGGGATTTCGGGTTCATGGAAGAGGATGCGGAACACCATCCCATCCTAGTCACCACCGGTCAGTGCAATGCCGGTCAGTGCAATGCCGCTCAGTGCATGCGGCTCAGTGCATGCCCCGCAGCAGCCGGGCCAGTATCGGGACATTGACAGTGTTGGGAGCCGGTCCTGTCGCCAGGAACTCCTTGACGCCCCGGACCATCCCGGCAGCGTTGACGATCCGGACCGGCTCGAGTTCGCCCGGAGACCGGCGGTGGTTGTCGATCACCGGTTCATGCAGGTTGCCGCCCGGGCTCAGCACCACCGTCCAGCCCGTGACGTTCAGCTCGGGGAAGATGTCCTGCATGGCCCGGACTACGTGCGCCAGCTGCGGAGGGGCAATCGAACGGCCGCCGTGGTTCAGGGTCCTGCCGTCCCAGGCGTAGGCGCCCTTGGGCAGCAGCATGGAGCCGATGAGCGCCAGGCGGTATCCGGACAGCACTGCGTGGTCGATGTGGCTGTTGTCGGCCGGGGACTGGAGCCCGTTGATCAGGCGCGCCGCCGGAATGGCCGGCAGTACCTGCCGGGTCAGGAGCTGGACCGTACGCATCTCCCGCTGGATCCGCGCTTCGGCCCCAAAAATCCCGCGCTTCCGAGGCATGCCATGGACCTGCTGGCTGGCCTGTGCCAACGGAACCAGGGGCACGTCCTCCACTCCCGGGCCGTAGGGCGGGACGTAAACCGGCGGATCACCCGCGGTGTTCCGGGCGCCGCCGGCCTTGTGCACGGTGGCCGAGGCCCTGCTGCCCGCCGCCGGTGCATCAAAGTGGGGTTGGGCGTCGGCTTTGTTGGCGGTACCTGCTGCGTAGGAGCGGTCGTACGCTTTCCTGCGCTGTGGGTCGATCAACGTTTCGTAGGCGCTGGTGACCCGGCGGAAAGCGGCAGGATCCCCGCCGTGGTCGGGGTGGGCCTTGCGGGCGGCACGGCGGTACGCAACCTTAATTTCCTTTTCGGTGGCGGTAACTGCCACGCGAAGCACCTGGTAGTGGGAGCTGCTCTCGGTCAAGCACTCATCCTTCGTGTTGATACGGCCGGTCCGCGGCGGGCAGCCCTGTGGGGCCAGCTTATCGGCCCCTGATCTGTCAACGTCCGTGCCTGGGCTTCGGGTTCCCGGCACCGGCGGGATCCGGCGGAGTTTAGACTCGACAAGGATGGCTGCCGCGGCAGCAGGCAAGGAATGCAGGCAGCAGCTGCAGGTCAGGAAACACAGTGGGGGCAGACATGGAAAAGCCGACGACGGCGGCACCGGCCGGGATGCCCGGGCCGGGACGGTTGACGCTGGCGGCAGCAGTCCTCGCCTGCATCACGACGGCCGGCTGCAGCGTTGGCATTCCGGATCCCTCGGCCCCGCGGCCAGTTGAAACTGCCTCAGTACTTGCCACCCCCACCATCACGCCGGGCCACGACGCTGAGGCGGTGGCCGCGCAGGATTTGCCTTTCGCGTCCGGCGGCATCCTTGCACCGGGAGTACCCGTGGGCATGTCGGACGGGCTGAAGGACGCCCCTGGCTGGAAGATGGTGAAGGACAGGGTGGCGGGCGAAAGCCAGTACCTCAAGTCCGACGGGTGCCTTGTTGCTGCCAAAGTCCGGACCAACCAGGCGGTGCTGGCACGCGGTGATGACCGGGAATCGACGGTCGCACTCTTTCACTATCTTGATCCCACCATCCTGCCCGGGTACCTGAAACCCGCCACGCTGCGGTGGGGTGGTGATGAGTCCAACCCTGGCCACACGCTTGAAGTGCTGGCCCTGGAAGAGGCGGCGCCGCAAGGCGGCAAAGCCACAGCGGTCCTGGCCAGGCTCTTCGGCACATCCGGATCGTCGGTCTACCTTTCTATTGCCTGCCCGGATGCGTCTGCCCTGGCCGCGGCCAGGGCAGACGCCGTCCGGTTCCTGCCGGTCCTGCCTCCGCCGGCCTAAATCCCGGACTGCAGGGCAGCCCGCTGGGAGAGCCGGTTCAGCGCGAGGGCGGCAACGAGCAATCCAAAGTCCCGCAGTGCCACATCGAAGAAGCTTCCGAGCAACAGCAGGTTGACGATGATTCCGGCCAGCCACGCAGCCACCAGGAGCGAGCCGAACCTGGGCCGGACGGCAACCGCAATGCCCGCGAGGATCTCCACGACTCCCACCACGTACATGATGGTCTGGGCAGGCAAGGGCACCAGCGCCGTGGCCTGCGGCGCAAGATAGACGGTCCAGTCGGCAAGGATGTTCGTGAACTTATCGAGCCCGAAAATGATGGGCGCAACCGTAAAAACAGTCCTCAGCAACAGGAAGGCCTGCCGGGCGGGATCCATCGTGGTGCTGGTGTTGGCACGCAATGCTGATGTGGTTTTCACAACTGACTCCTTCTAAAAGTAGGTTCTCCTATTTTAGAAACGGTGCGGGTCTATAATCAATACATCTTGACTTTGGATTGGTGGAGCAATGGCCAGACTTCCCTGGGCGAACCGCATGGCTGCGCTCGCTTCCCTCGGTGATGAAAAGCGGCGCCAGCTTTTTGAACTCGTGGCGTCGTCCCCCGGCGCACTGGGCCGCGACGACGTCGCGCAGCGGACAGGAATTCCCCGCAGTACGGTGTCCTTCCACCTGGACCGCCTGGTGCAGGACGGCCTGCTGGCGGTCGAGTTCCACAAGCCGGCCGGGAAAACGGGCCCCGGCTCGGGCCGTCCGGCGAAGATGTACCGTCCTGTGGCCGGCGAAATCGGGGCCTCCGTGCCGGACCGGAACTACGATCTCGCGGGGGAACTGATGGCCGCGGCCATTGAAAAATCCACCACCGCGGGGGAGCCCATCGAACAGACCCTGCCTGCGGAGTCGTACCGCAGGGGCAACGCGATGGCGGAGGCATCCGCGACCCTCCAGGAATTCCTGGTCCAGGCGGGCTACCGGCCCCAACCGGACGGCGACGGCGGCTTCGTCCTGCCCAACTGCCCTTTCCACCGACTCTCGGACAAACATCCGGGGGTGGTGTGCGCCATGAACGGGGCGTTCCTGCAGGGCGCGGCGGCCTGCCTGGAAGAATCCGGCGGCAGGGTGGTGCCCTCCGATCTGCCCGGCCACTGCTGCGCCAGGATCACGCCCGCCCCTGAACCGCCGGGGCATGACGGCTAGAATTACAGGGTGCCCGTTTACCTTGACCATGCCGCCACCACCCCGCTTTCTCCCGAGGCACTGGCTGCCCTGACGCGTGAACTCGCCCGCACCGGCAACCCGTCATCCCTGCATGGTTCGGGCCGGCGCGCCCGGCGGGCGGTGGAAGACGCCCGCGAGGCACTCGCCGCAGCGGCAGGGGCGCATCCTTCGGAAGTGATCTTTACCTCCGGCGGCACTGAGTCCGACAACCTCGCGGTCAAGGGACTGTACTGGGCCCGCGCGGGCGAAAAGCCGGAGCGGCGGCGCATCCTGTGCTCCGCCGTCGAGCATCATGCAGTGATGGACACTGTGGAGTGGCTGGAACGCCACGAAGGGGCCGATGTCACCTGGCTGCCCGTGGACAGCGACGGGGCGGTGGACCTCGCGGTCCTGGAAGCGGAACTTGCCCGCGATCCGGACTCCATCGCTCTGGTCACCGTGATGTGGGCCAATAATGAGGTGGGGACCATCCAGCCCATCCACCGCGTTGTGGAACTCGCGCACGCAGCTGGTGTCCCGGTCCACTCCGACGCCGTGCAGGCCTTCGGTTCGCTGCCGGTGGACTTCAAAGCGTCCGGTCTTGACGCCATGTCAATTTCCGGACACAAGATCGGCGGGCCCGTGGGAGTGGGTGCCCTGCTGTTGGGCAGGTCGGTAAAACTTACTCCGGTCCAGCACGGTGGCGGGCAGGAGCGCGACGTCCGCTCGGGCACCCTGGATACCGCCTCGATTGCGGCGTTCGCTGCGGCGGCAGAGAATGCCGCAGTCCACCTGGGCACTGAGTCTGCCCGGATCGCCGCCCTCCGCGACCGGTTGATCGACGGCGTCCGGGACCGGGTGCCCGAAGCCGTCCTGCGCGGGGCGCCAGGGAACGGCCGGCTTCCCGGCAACGCGCACTTCACCTTCCCCGGCTGCGAGGGGGACTCCCTGCTGTTCCTGCTGGATCTGGCCGGTGTCGAATCATCCACTGGATCAGCGTGTACCGCTGGTGTTCCGCGGCCTTCGCATGTGCTGCTCGCCATGGGCCTGGACGAGGAAACTGCGCGCGGAGCCCAGCGCTTCACCCTGGGGCACTCCTCCAAGGATGCGGACGTCGACGCTTTGCTCGCTGCCCTTCCGGATGCTTACGCCCGCGCCCGGCAGGCCGGCATGGCCGGCCACGAGTCCTCCATCCAGACTGCCGGTACGGTAGCGCGGCAGGGCTTGGGCGGCCGCTAAGACTGCCTTTGCGGCAGGTGCGTAGAATAGATAGGCGAAGATCGTTTCGACGGAGGCTCCTGTCTCCCATGAGGCACCGTCAGCCAGCACCGGCACCCAGCATCGGCCACAAGCCGGAACCACCAACAGAAAGCAACCATGCGAGTTCTTGCAGCCATGAGCGGCGGCGTTGATTCCGCCGTTGCCGCCGCCCGCGCCGTCGAGGCGGGTCACGACGTCGTCGGCGTCCACCTGGCGCTGTCCCGCATGCCCGGCACCCTCCGCACCGGAAGCCGGGGCTGTTGCACCATCGAGGACTCCCGCGATGCGTGGCGCGCCTGCGACGTCCTGGGCATTCCCTACTACGTGTGGGACTTCTCCGAGCGCTTCAAGGAAGACGTCGTCCAGGACTTCATCGACGAATATGCCGCCGGCCGGACACCCAACCCCTGCATGCGCTGCAATGAGCGGATCAAGTTTGCCGCACTGCTGGAAAAGGCCATTGCGCTGGGCTTCGACGCCGTCTGCACGGGGCACTATGCCAAGGTCATCGAGGACGCAGACGGCAACCGCGAACTCCACCGGGCCGCTGACTGGGCGAAGGACCAAAGCTACGTCCTGGGCGTCCTGACCCACGAGCAGCTCAAGCACTCCATGTTCCCGCTGGCCGACACGCCCTCCAAAGCCGAAGTGCGGGCAGAAGCTGAGCGGCGCGGCCTCTCCGTGGCCAACAAGCCCGACAGCCACGACATCTGCTTCATCCCCGACGGCGACACCGCCGGCTGGCTCGCCGAGAAAATTGATATGGCCACCGGCGACATCGTGGATGAGACCGGAGCGAAAGTGGGCGAGCATCCCGGCGCCAACGCGTTCACAGTGGGGCAGCGGCGCGGGCTGAAGCTCGGCACGCCGGCCGCTGACGGTAAGCCGCGTTTTGTCCTGGAAATCCGGCCCAAGGAAAACAAAGTGGTGGTAGGGCCAGAAGCCCTGCTCGCGATTGATGAAATCCGCGGCATCAAGGTGTCCTGGGCGGGCCTGCCCATCGCCGAAGTGGCTACCGGCGAGGAGTTCGATTGCTACGCGCAGGTCCGTGCACACGGCGACCCCGTTCCTGCCACTGCCCGGATGGAACGCGGCGAATCCGACGGCGCAGGCCAGCTGGTGGTCACCTTGACCAACCCGCTGCGCGGCGTTGCGCCCGGGCAGACTGTTGTCCTCTACCAGGGCAGCAGAGTGCTGGGCCAGGCAACCATCGACGCCGCCCGTTCCCTGCAGCGCGCCGCGCTCTAACCTGCCGAATCTCCGTCACCGCCCCGGTCCTGCCGGGGCGGTTTTGTTTGTGCTGCCGGCGGTGCAGGGGAGTCCCTCAGCGATCAGGTAAATTTTGTGTCTCAACTCACTAAATGGTCCGCCGTGAGGGTTCACTCTCTGATTGAATCTAGGCATCAGCACAGCGTGCTCCCGCCTGTCCACAGATATCCAGCAACGGCCGGCGGGCACGTACTCATCGAACAGAAAGTTCACAGATGACCAAGAGCAACAAAGCACTGCACGGCGCTATCGCGCTGGCAGGCATATCCGCGCTCGCACTGACTGCCTGCACGGGCCCGTCGGGCGGTGGCGGAGGCAGCACGGCATCCGGGAATGCAGGAAGCACTATCGCGTACGGCACCACTGACAAGGTGACCGCTCTTGACCCCGCGGGCTCGTACGACAACGGCTCATTTATGGTGATGAACCAGATCTACTCCTTCCTGATGAACTCCAAGCCCGGCGGGGCGGAACCCGCCCCGGACCTCGCTGAATCGGCATCGTTCACCAAACCCACCGAGTTCACGGTCAAGATGAAGAGCGATCTTAAATGGGCCAATGGGCACGTGCTGGACTCCAAGGACGTGAAGTTCTCGTTTGACCGTCAAACTAAGATCGCCGATCCCAACGGCCCTGCAACCCTGCTGACCAACATCGAGTCCATTGCCACCCCCGATGCCACCACAGTGGTCTTCACGCTCAAGCAGGCCAACGACCAAACCTTCGCGCAGATCCTCCAAAGCCCGGCGGCCCCCATCGTCGACGATGAGGTCTTCCCGGCAGACAAAGTCCTCAGCGACGAGGAAATCGTCAAGGCGAAGCCGTTCTACGGCCAGTACGTCATCGATTCCTACAACAAAAACACGCTGATCAGCCTGACGGCCTGGCCCGACTACAAAGGCGTCCTGGGCAAGCCGGCAAACGGCGGGGCCACCATCAAGTACTACACCGACCAGACCAACATGAAGCTGGAAGTCAAGGGCGGGCAGATTGACGTGGCCAACCGCAGCCTGAGCGCCACGGACATCGACGACCTCAAGAAGGACTCCAACGTCACGGTCAATGTTGGACCCGGCGGCGAGATGCGGTACATCGTTTTCAACTTCGACACCATGCCGTTTGGCGCGAAGACTCCGGAAGCAGATCCGAAGAAGGCGCTTGCTGTCCGCCAAGCGGTAGCCAACCTTGTTGACCGCCAGGCCATTTCTGACCAGGTCTACAAGGGCACCTACCTTCCCATGTGGTCCAACGTTCCGTCCGGCTTCCTCGGCGCCAACGAATCCTTCAAGGAGGCCTACGGCGATGGTTCCGGCAAACCAAGCCTGGACAAGGCCAAGAAGGTTATGTCCGACGCCGGTATCAGCGGTCCAGTGAACATCAAGCTGCAGTACAACCCGGACCACTACGGCAAGTCCTCCGGTGACGAGTACGCCATGGTTAAAGACCAGCTGGAAAAGAGCGGTCTGTTCACGGTGGACCTGCAGTCCACCGAGTGGGTCACGTACAACGCGGCGTCGAAGAAGGACAGCTATCCGGTGTACCAGCTCGGCTGGTTCCCGGACTTCAGCGACGCGGACAACTACCTGACACCGTTCTTCCCGAAGGGCGGATACATCAACAACCACTACTCCAACACTGACGTCGAAGCGCTGATTGCAAAGCAGCTTGTCACCCCGGACAAAGCCGAGCGTGAGAAGACCATCAAGGACATCCAGAACCAGCTGGCCAAGGACATCTCCACCCTGCCGTTGCTGCAAGGCGCGCAGGTGGCTGTCTCCGGGAAGAGTGTCAAGGGTGTGGATTCCACCCTGGATGCATCGTTCAAATTCCGGCTGGGACAAGTTTCCAAGTAATTCCCGGTATGCCAGCTTAGGAGGCGGGGCCCTGGCGGTCCTGCCTCCTAACTGTTGGCCCACCCACCCGTCGTTTTTTATACCAAGCAGGGACAGCATGGCCACAATGATCGATGCGCCGCCGCCAACGGTTGCGCCGCCCAAATCCAAATCCGCGGGAGGTGGCCTCGGGAGATACATCCTGATCCGCTTCCTGCTCATCTTCCCGACGATCTTCATCCTCGTCACCCTGGTCTTCTTTTTGATGCGGATCACCGGCGATCCCATCACCGCAGCCCAAGGCGGACGCCTGCCCCAGGAGCAGATTGACGCGCTGATTCACCAGGCCGGTTACGACCGGAACCTTTTCATCCAGTACATCGAGTACCTCGGCAACATCGCCACAGGCAACTTCGGCCGGACCATTTCAGATGGACGGCCAGTCATTGAGATGCTCACCACCTTCGGCGCCGCCACGCTGGAACTGAGCATCAACGCCCTGCTGGTGGCTTTGCTCGTGGGGATTCCCCTTGGAATGTTCGCCGCCCACAAACGCGACAAGGTCCCGGACGCCTTCCTGCGCTTGTTCGCCATCCTTTGTTATGCCACCCCGGTCTTCTTTGCAGGCCTGCTTCTGAAACTGGTTTTTTCGGTCGGCCTGGGCTGGTTTCCGGTCGCCGGCCGTGCCTCCACCACAACCGAGCTGGCGATGGGAAGGCTCGGAGCACCCACCGGCATCTACTGGCTGGACGCCCTGCGCAGCAGCGATCTGGCAGCTTTTGGCGACATCGTCCATCACGCCGTCCTGCCCGCCGTCGCCCTGGGCCTGCTGACAGCCGGCGTCTTCCTCCGCCTGGTCCGCACTAACGTGATCGGCACCCTCGGAAAGGATTATGTTGAGGCCGGCCGTTCCCGTGGGGTCAGCGAATACCGGCTGGTGACGAAGCACGCCTACAAGCCGGCCCTGATCCCCATCATCACGGTCATGGGTCTGCAGATCGCCCTGATGCTCGGCGGCGCAGTGCTGACGGAGACAACTTTTGAGTGGAAGGGCCTCGGATACCAGCTGGCGCAGTACCTTACGGCGCGTGATTTCGTCGCCGTCCAGGGCATCGTTATGCTCCTGGCTGTCATTGTGGCGGTCACCAATTTTGTGGTGGACATTGCCGCCGCCCTGATCGATCCGCGGGTGAGGTACTGATGAGCATCGACGGCTTGCCCCATCCCAAGAAACCGATACTTGACCGCATTCCCGTTGCATCCCACATCCGCCAAAGCGTTGGCCTGCAGCGCACGATGCTGCTCATCGGCGTTGTGCTTTGTGCCGCTTTTGTGCTGACGGCCGTTTTTGCGCCGCTGCTGGCGCCCTTCGGATTTTCGCAGATTTCCGATGATGCCGGCTCTTTCCCGGCCCAGGCCGCACCCGGCGGCAAGCATCTCCTGGGAACAACTGTGGGCGGCTACGACGTCCTGTCCCGCGTTATCTGGGGATCGCAGACGGCAGCAGCAGTACTTGTCGCTGCCGTGTTGATGTCCATTTTCCTGGGAGTGTTTCTTGGACTCGTCAGCGGCTACGTTGGCGGCTGGCTGGACCGTGTCCTGGTGGTCATCGCCGACGCCATCTACGCTTTCCCCACCCTCCTTGTGGCGATCGTTATGTCCATTGCGATCAACAAGGGCCAGTCCGGATTCTGGGGCGGAATCCTCGCCTGCGGGCTAGCGATCACGGCAGTGTTCGTCCCGCAGTATTTCCGGGTGATCCGTGCCGAAACCATCCGGCTCAAGGCTGAACCGTTCGTTGAATCGGCCCAGGTGGTGGGTGCATCCAGTGCAAGGATCATCGGCCGGCACATTTTGGCCAATGCCACCAGGACCCTGCCCCTGATCTTCACCCTCAACGCCTCCGAGGCTATCCTCACCCTGGCCGGCCTGGGCTTCCTGGGCTTCGGCATCGAGCCGAGCTCCGCTGCCGAATGGGGATTCGACCTCAACAAGGCACTTGCTGATGCATCTTCAGGTATCTGGTGGACGGGCGTATTCCCCGGCCTGGCCATCGTGCTGACAGTGGTGGGACTGACCCTGGTGGGTGAGAGCATCAACGACCTGAACGATCCGCGGCTTCGGGGCCGTAAACGCGCCAGCGGCACCTCCTCGGTGACCGGAGCGAATGCCGCCCTCGCGGCAGAAGTGAGGAGTTCATGACCATCAACATCAATCCGTCCCCGGACCATCAGGCCGGCGCCGGCCATCCCGTTCTCGACATCGACCACCTTAAAGTTACCTTCGCCACCGATGCCGGCGATGTCCAGGCAGTCAAGGACGTCAGCCTCGAAGTCAGGAAGGGCGAAGTGCTGGCGATCGTGGGAGAGTCGGGCTCCGGCAAAACGGTCACCGCCAAAACGATCCTGGGCCTGCTCCCCGAGACCGCCACCAGCTCCGGCACGGTGCTCATCAACGGGGCCAACGTGATCAGCGTCAGCGCGGCGCGCCTGCGCCAGATCCGCGGCCGCGACGTTGCCATGGTTTTCCAGGAGCCGTCCACCGCGCTGAATCCGGTGTTCACCGTGGGCTGGCAGATCGCCGAAGGCATCAGGGCCCATGCGGGCAGCGGCGGCGGAAAGCGGGTTTCGGCCAAGGACGCGAAGGCCCGCGCCATCGACGCCCTGCGCAAGGTAGGTATCCCCGATCCCGAACACCGCGTCAACTACTACCCCCACCAGTTCTCCGGCGGGCAGAAGCAGCGGGTGGTCATAGCTGCGGCACTGGCATTGAACCCTGGCCTGATCGTGGCTGATGAACCCACCACTGCCCTGGATGTCACGGTCCAGGCCGAGATCCTGGAGCTCCTGCGGGACCTGCGCGACAAGTACGGTACATCCATCGTGCTGATCACGCACAACATGGGAGTGGTGGCGGACCTCGCCGACCGTGTGGTGGTCATGTACCAGGGTGACGTGGTTGAGGAAGCTCCGGCCCGCACCCTGTTTGCCAAACCCCGGGAGGATTACACCCGGAAGCTCCTGGCCGCGGTGCCGCACCTGGGGCACAATTCGGCGTCGGAGGGACTGGCCACCCGGGCCCACCAGGATGAGGAAATCCTCGTGGAAGCCACCGACCTGACCATCGAGTATCCGGGCCGGTTGGGAACACCGGCATTCAAGGCCGTGGATGGTGTCAGCTTCACCCTGTCCCGGGGCGAGGTTTTCGGGCTGGTGGGGGAATCCGGCTCCGGAAAAACCACCATCGGCCGGGCCATTGCCGGGCTGAACCGGACCACGGGCGGCAGCCTGAAAGTTCTCGGATACGAAATGCTCAACCTCCGGGAGCGGACCTTCAAACCGCTCCGCAAGGACATCGGCTTCGTGTTCCAGGACCCCGCCGCATCGTTCAACCCGCAACTGACTATCGGCGAGTGCATCGCAGAACCGATGGTCATCCACACCAGGCCAAGCCCGGCGCAGGCGCGCAAACGCGTTGGCGAGCTGCTGGAATCAGTCCAGTTGCCGGCGTCGTACGCGGGACGGTATCCGCACGAACTCTCGGGCGGCCAGCGCCAGCGGGCGTCACTGGCGCGGGCGCTGAGCCTCAACCCGCGGCTGCTCATCGCTGATGAGCCGACGTCGGCCCTGGACGTTTCGGTGCAGGCGAAGGTTCTGGAGCTGTTCCGGGACATCCAGCAGGAGTTCGGCTTTGCCTGCCTGTTCATCAGCCACGACCTGGCGGTAGTGGACATCCTGTCCCAGTGGGTGGGCGTGCTGTATAAGGGCAGGCTGGTGGAACAGGGCATCGGCAGCCAGGTGATGGGGAACCCGCAGCACGACTACACGCGGCGGCTCATCGCATCCCTGCCGGTTCCCGACCCCCAGGAACAGGCGAGGCGGCGCGAAGAAAACAGGGCGCTGCTCGGCATCTGAGACCTCATCAGCTGAAAGTGCCGGTGCCGGCGCAATGCCGGCACCGGCGCCACCCGGTTGATTGCTTCGGCTGCCCATAGACTTGAACCATGACGCAGCACAACCCTCACGCTCCTGACTCCGACGACTACGATCCCTCAGCCAGCTCATTGGCCGGCCAGGTGGACAAGTCGGTGATGGCTGAACTGCTGTCCATCCGTTCCAGCATCGACAATATCGACGCCACGCTGGTCTACCTGCTGGCCGAGCGCTTCAAGGCAACCCAGAAGGTGGGTTTCCTGAAGGCTGCCCACCGGCTGCCCGCCGGTGATCCCGGCCGCGAGGCGGCGCAGATCGCCAGGCTGCGCCGGCTGGCCGAAGACGCGCACCTGGACCCCGCGTTTGCGGAAAAGTTCCTGAACTTCATCATCGGTGAGGTCATCCGGCATCACGAGGCGATCGCCGAAGACCACGAGGCCGCCTCCGGACAGCACCCGCAGGCATCAGCGCTCGCGTGACAGGGCAACGGCACGAATCCGGCACGTTAACCGGCTCGGATGCGGCACCGCCGCAGGAGGTGACGGCCACCGGGCTGGGCCCCTGGCCGGGCGAGGACCCGGTGGAAGCAGCCAGGATCATCCGCGGTGAACTGGGCAGCCCGCACCTTCCATTCCTGGCCGAACTCCCGGACCGGGGTGTCGGTTCAGATGCCCTGGGGCGGACGGCCACCCTGCTGGAAGAACTCGCTGTCGACGTCCAGCCCTACGGTTGGCGCCTCGTGGACCGGCCCGGCAAGGACTTCCGCCGCGCTGCTTCTGCCCTCGCTACCGATATCAACGTCCTCGCCGATGTGGCCGGTGCTGAGGACAAGGCGGCTGCCGAGATCAAAGTGCAGGTGGTAGGGCCGCTCAGCCTGGCGGCCGGACTTCACCTGCATAACGGCGAGCGCGCCCTCATCGACTATGGTGCCCGGCGTGATCTTGCCGCCTCACTTGCGGCCGGCGTTGGACAATACCTCTCCCGCGTGGCGGCGGCTGTTCCCGGTGCCCGGATGGTGGTCCAGATCGATGAGCCGGATATTGCGGCGGTACTGGCCGGCACCATCCCCACCTCCAGCGGCTACCGCACATTGCGGGCGGTTCCGTCCTCCGAGGCCCGGGAATCATGGCGCGTGGTGCTGGACGCGTTGCGGGATGCCGGCGCCGCGGAGGTGGTGATATCCGTGCCCGAGGTCGAGGCCCCGTTCGAACAGATCCTGGCCGCCGGAGCAGACGGCATCGCCGTTCCGCTAAGGGCACTGACGTCGCGCCAGTGGGAGCAGCTGGCCGGAGCGGCAGAAGCAGGCAAGCGTTTGTGGATCGGGGCATTGGACGTCTCGGGGAAGTCGCTGCCCCGGGTGGCTGACTGTGTTGATGCAGTGTGGCGCCCGTGGCGGCAGCTCGGTCTGTCCCCTGCGGGGATCAGCACCCTCCGCGTCACACCCTCGTCCGGACTTGCCAGCCGGAGTCCGGCCGACGCGACATCGGTCCTCGGCCGGCTGACCCAGGTGGCGGACGGTCTGAACCAGCTGGCGCAGGGCTAGGGCGTCAGACCCGGTTTTCCCACCGGTCCGGCTGTGCATAGCGCGGCAGGAAGCTTTGCGCTGAGCTTCCGCCCGTGTAGGGGCGAAGCCTGTAGTCGAAGCTGCCGGCGTAGACCAGGACCAGTCCGATCTGTGGCTGGATCACCTTGACCTGGATGCGGTGCTTGCCGCTGCTGCCTTCTGCCGGGTCCCACCACTGCTCCGCGTAGGCCTTGGCATCCAGTGCAGCGGGAAGGGGAATGCGCAGGGGGCCAAGAAACAGCCGCGAGGATTCCGACACACCCCGCAGCCGTCCCTCCGGCGTGACGCTCAGGTTCAGGTCGGTCACCAAGCGCCGGAGCCGGCCCACATAGTCAACCAGCTGGGGCGCGCCGGCCCGGCGGGTCACGCTGGTGGTGTCCTGGAAGATCCGCGTGCGCCCGGGAAACCGGATTTCCCGGCGGGCCGTCAGGCTGGAGCGGCCAAAAGGATCCTGATGGGCGTGGTTCTCGATCCTGAAGGGGATACCCTCTCCGTACTCCGGAAAGAATGCTTCCTCACTGCCGGTGAGCCGAAGCAGCGGGCGCAGCCAGTCCTGCCGGCAGCCCACCACATCGAAAATCCCTTCGCCCACGCCGTACCGGCCGGAGCCCGGCGCGAGCGCAAAGTACTCCTGGAGTTCGGGCTGCAGCCGGCCGTAGTCCGCACCGAGGGCCTGCTGGTAAATGGGAACGCTCATAGAGGGACCTCCTCGTGACGGGGCCGGACAACGGCCTGCTGGATTTTCACAATCTACCTGCCGCCTTAAGCCTGATGTACATGTCGGCCAGCCGGGGCGGCAGCTCCAGCGGCTCTGCGTCCACCACCTCCACGCCGTGCTGGCGAAGCTCGGCCGTGACTGCTGCCCGCTGCAGGAGCGACCGTTCGGCGGCGGCCGCCCGAAAGACACCGGCGGCATTGTCACGCTCCTGCAGCATCAGGCCGAGCTGCGGGTCCCGCACCGCTGCCACCACCACAACATGCTGACGGGAGAGTTGCATCGCGGTGGGGATCAGGCCTTCTTCAGGTGCGCCGCCTTCCAGCGACGTCAGCAGCACCACCAGGGACCGGTGCGCTGACACGGCCCGGACCTGCGCCGGGATGGCCTGCCAGTCCAGCTCGATGAGCTCAGCCTCCAGCGGGGCCATGGCCTGGACCAGTTGGCCCAGGAGGTTCCCCTGCCCCGCTGATCCGGCCCGTGCCCGGGTCCGCCGGTCGAAGGCCAGGAAGTCCACGCGGTCTCCGCCCCGCTCGGCGAGGACACCCAGCAGGAGGGCTGCTTCCATGCCGGTGTCCAGCCGGGGCTCATCGCCGATCCGGGCCGCCGACGTCCGGGAGGTATCCAGCACCATCACCACGCGGCGGTCGCGTTCAGGCCGCCAAGTGCGCACCACCACGGCAGACCGGCGGGCTGTTGCACGCCAGTCGATGGACCGCACATCATCGCCGCGCACATAATCGCGGAGGGAATCGAACTCCGTGCCCGCGCCCCTGATCTGCACGGCAGCCTTGCCGTCCAGTTCGCGCAACTTCCGCAGCTTGGAGGGCAGGTGCCGCCGTGAATGGAAGGGCGGCAGGACCCGCAACAGACCCGGGCATTCGATGGTCCGCTGGCGGGCTGCGAGCAGCAGCGGCCCTAAGCTGCGGACGGTGACATGAGGGGCTTTGAGGTCTCCGCGACGGACCGGCCGCAGGCGTACCGTAACCTGTCGGCTCTCACCCGCCGGAACATCAAGACCCTGCAACGAATTTTGGGCCCCTGCCGATGGCTGCCAAGCATCCCGGAGGCTCCCGCGCAGCCGGCGCCCGCCGTCGTTCGAGACAGTAAGTACCGATTCCGCCGTCCCATGCAACGTCACATTGCCAGGGTCCCGGCGAACAATGCGGGTCCGGCGCGGCGAACCGGCCAGGACCAGGTCTACGGCGGCCAGGGCTAAAAGGCTGCCGGCCACTAGTAGAAACGTTCCCCAGCCGGGAAGCAGCAGGACCGGCACCAGTCCCACCAGCACCAGGAGGACAAAGCGTCCGGAGATGGCCATCAGCGGGGGACGGGAACGGAAGCCAGGATGCTGCCCAGCACGTCGTCCACGCGGACCCCGTCCATCTGCGCTTCCGGCTGCAGTGCCACCCGGTGGCGCAAGCAGGGCAAGGCCAGGGCCTTGACGTCATCCGGGGTGACGTAGCTCCGTCCGGAGAGCCAGGCCCAGGCGCGGGAGGTGTTCAGCAGCGCCGTGGCACCCCGGGGCGAAACGCCAAGCTGGAACGAGGGCGCGGAACGGGTGGCCCGGACCAGGTCCACGATATAGCCGATGATTTCGGGTTCCACTGCCACGGTGGCCACCGCCTGCCGGGCCCGCTCCAGATCCGCGGCGCCCGCCACGGCACGGACGCCGGCGGCCGCCAGGTCGCGGGGATCAAAGCCCGCCGCATGCCGCCGGATGACCTCCATCTCGTCGCGGCGCTCCGGAAGCGGCATGGTGAGCTTGAGCAGGAACCGGTCCAGTTGTGCCTCGGGGAGCGGATAGGTTCCCTCGTATTCCACCGGATTTTGGGTGGCTGCCACCAGGAACGGTGCGGGCAGCGGGCGGGCGGCACCGTCCACGGAGACCTGCCGCTCCTCCATGGCCTCGAGCAGTGACGCCTGCGTTTTAGGCGGCGTACGGTTGATTTCGTCGGCGAGCAGGAGGTTGGTGAACACGGGACCCTCGCGGAACGAGAACTCTGAGGTGTGCGAGTCGTAGACCAGGGACCCGGTGACGTCGCCGGGCATGAGATCGGGGGTGAACTGTACCCTCTTGGTGTCCAGGCTCAGGGCTGCGGACAATGCACGGACCAACAGGGTCTTGGCCACGCCGGGCACACCCTCCAGCAGCACGTGCCCCTGTGACAGCAGGGCGATCAGCAGGCCCGTCACGGTCGCGTCCTGCCCCACCACAGCCTTTGCCACCTCATGGCGTACGTCCAGGAGGGCCTGCCGCGCTGGATCCTGCCCAGCCGAGGCATGCCCGGCTGAAGCATGCCGGGCTGAATCGTTTCCAGCAGAATCCTGCCCGGTGGAATCAAGGACCCGGGGCCCGATGCCTTGTTCGCTCATCGGTCACTGACCTCTTTCTCTAGGGTGTTCAGTTCCTGCGCCCAGGCCACAAGCCGTGCCTCGGTGCGCGGACGTTCATTCAGGAGCTCCTTGATGCCGGGGGAGGGCCGGGACAGGAACCGGGCCACCGCCTCCGCGGCCTCATCAGCGGTGGCTTCCGGACCCAGGCGGAGCTTCCTGGCCAACCGCACCAGTGTGCCGGCACGGAGGTTATCCCTGGCCTGCTCGATGGCGCGTGCATCCTGGTAAAGCCGGGCCCTTCCTTCGGCTGTTTCCACTGCCTTGACCACCACGGGCAGCGGTTCGAATACCAGCGGTCCGTGCCGCCGGCCCCGCCACACGATGGCCGCCAGTGCCACCAGGGCAAGCCACAGCCCGATGAAGCGCGACCAGTCCGGAGCGAGTTCACTGAGTGTCTGCGGCGAACCCGTGGTGTCCAGATCCTCAAGGGACGGGAGATACCACACCAGGTCCGCGGAGCTGCCGAGCGTGCGGAGAGCCAGGGCGGCGTTGCCCAGTTCGTCGAGCTTCTCGTTGCTGAGGATAGCCGTACTGCCCAGGACGGTGACGCGGCCATCGCCGCTGACCGCCAGTAGCCCGGCGCTGGTGCCGGCGGGCCGGTAACAGGACGTCCCGCCGTCGTACACGAAGCCCGATGCTCCGGTGACCTGGCCGGCGGCCCCGGCATCAGGCAGGGAACAATCCGGCTCAAGTACCGGTGCCGATTCGGGCACAACACCGGCCTGCCTGATGCCGCTGTCCAGCGCTCCCAGCGTCTGGAGGCGGGGTGAAATCACTACCACCCGCCGGGCGGCGCCGGTCAGCTCAGAGAGCCGCTGGTCATCCAGGTACCCGTTCCTGTCGTAGAGCAGGAGGGTGGGGAAGTCGCTGTCCGCCAACGCCGCCATGGCCTCTTCGAAGCGGTCGACGTCGTTGACGTTCACGCCGTGCCGGCCGAGGATCTCGCTGACGGCACGCGCCCCCGACGGTCCCGGGTTATGGACGGAGAGGGAAACACCGTCCCCCTTTGGCGCAAGCTGCCCCCAGATCACCATGCCCAGTGCAGCAGCCACAACGGCTGCCAGGGCGGCCAGGCCGCGGTGCTGCCGGAGCCAGCGGAATGGGTTCCTGCGCACCGCGGACCGGGAATCCTGGCTGGTGCTTCGATCTACAGCGTGTTGTTGTCCGCCGACGTCCGGCAGCGCTTCTGTCATGGCAGCGCCGCCGTGTCCTGCGCTGCGTCGCGTGCAGGCCGGGCTGCCTGCAGATCTGTGTCCAGTCTTGTCATTGCCTCATAATCAGGACTGCCCGGTGTCCAGTTTCCGTAGCGGACTGCGTCGAAGATCCTGGCGGCCTGGTCCAGGCGCGCAGCCTCCGCCGGGAAGGGCCGGGACAGGGCGAAGGCGGCTTCATCCGCGGTCCGGCCCGGCTGGGGTTCCAGCAGCACGCGGTCTTCCGCTGAGCGGACCACTGCACGGAAGCGGTCGACGACGGCGTCCCCCCAGTTTCCTGCCGCGGCCGCGGCGTCAGCGCGCTGCCGGTAGTCCGCGGCAGTGAGTGCGCTGTCCGGCTCGAAAACTTCCTTGGCCTGCCGGGCCTTGGGGTTCAGGCGGGGCCGGGCGAGGATCACGGCGACGGCGATGACCGCGGCGATCACAATCCCAATAACGGGGCTGGGCACGGGTGCATCGGCACCCGCCGGTCCGTCCAGGGACTGCAACCAGTCCAGGAAGCTGCGCCACAGCGAGTCGAGCCAGCCGGGCTCGGCCTCCCGGTATTCGGATTTGGCCAGCTCCTCCGCGGCCCAGCGTCGGGCTTCCTCCGCCGAGGGCAGGACAGGAGGTTCAGCGGACATCCGGCCAAACCCCGGGCTGTCCGGTTCCGGGAACCGGTCCCGGCCTGATGGCCTGGATTCCGCGGCCCGGTATGCCGTCCGGATCTGCTCCGGTTTCCAACTGCCGGAGCAGCGCGATGTCCAGGCCGTCCTTGCGCATCCGCAGATCCATGTAGAGCAAGGCCATCACCGACGTCTGGAAGGCATACCCCACAGCCCCCACCAGGGCGCCCACGACGGCAGTGGCCACCCCTACGGCGACTGCAATAGTAATCTCCTGCTCGCTGCCGGCATGCGGGGACAGGAAACCGGAGAGCATCGAGGGCAGCAGGCCCACCGGGATCATGACCACCTGCCCGATGACGCCCACCATGATGCCCACCACCAGGGTGATACCCAGGATCCGCCACCAGTTGGCGCGGGTCAGCGACCACGAACGCCGCAGGGCGTCCAGCGCGCCCAGCTCTTCGATGACGACGGCGGCGGGCGCCACCATCAGCTTGATATAGATCCACAGAAGCAAGGCAAAAACAGCAGGAATCATAGGAATGAGGAGGAAAATCCCGGCCCGTTCCCCGCTGGCGATCACCGCCACCATAAGGGCTGCGGGCAGCAGCAGCGCCAGCATGCCGGCCAGCATCATCAGCGCCGCCAGGCGGATCAGGGCCCAGGCCCGCGAACGTGCCAGGACCCACATTTGCCGGAAACCCGTGGGGCGGTTAAGGATGGACCGTGCCACCGGCACCACCATGGCCCCCTGGAGGACAGCCGAGATAAACATGGTCAGGACAGACACCAGCAGGACGGCGGCCAGGAACCCCAGGCCCAACGAGGCGACGTCGGCGGGGCTGGCGCTCTCCGCCCATGCTTCGACGGACACCATGGACGTTGCGGTGACGGCAGTAATCACTGCGGCAAGGATCGCAGCGAACGACTGGGCAATGAGGGAAGCGCCGAGCATGGCCTTGGCGTTCCGTCTGATCGTCTGGAATGAGCCATCCAGGATCTCACCGAACATCAGGGGGCGGAGCGGGACGATCCCCGGTTTGGGCGGCGCCACGTAGCGGGGCTGGCCGTAGGGGTTGGCGGGAGGCTGGCCATAAGCAGGCTGGCCGTAGGCGGAGCCAGGGTATGGCGGCCGGGGCGAACCCCAGTGCTGCTGCCCCTGCGGCTGTCCCCAGGCCGGCGGCGCGCCCCAGCCCGGTTGCTGGCCCCACGGGGGCTGCTGACCCTGTTCGGGCGGCTGCCCCCATGCGGGCTGCTGCCCGCCGGAGCCCTGCGGCCGCTCCGCGCCCGGATCCTGTTCTGACACCCGTGTTCCTTCCCCCTGCAGCAGTGCCTGAAGCGCCAGGCCCGGTCCGCGATAGAACGGTGGGCACCGGGAACCTCCGGCAATGCTCCCAGCCTATAGTTCCGTGGGCACGGCTACCTAGCATTCCGCCATGCCGCAACGCCCTGAACAGGACAAAGCCTGTCTGATAAGGGAATATATAACTATGAAGGCACGCATTCTGGTGGTAGACGACGACGAAGCACTGGCCGAGATGATTGGAATTGTTCTTCGCAATGACGGCTTCGAACCAGTCTTCTGCGCTGACGGCGCCAAAGCACTCGACGTTTTCCGTTCATCCAGGCCTGACCTTGTCCTTCTGGACCTGATGCTTCCCGGCGTCGACGGTATCGAGGTCTGCCGGCAGATCCGCTCGGAGTCGGACGTGCCCATCGTGATGCTGACCGCCAAATCGGACACCTCCGACGTCGTCCGCGGGCTTGAATCAGGCGCCGACGACTACGTGCCCAAGCCCTTCAAACCGGCCGAGCTCGTGGCGCGCGTCCGCGCCCGGCTGCGTCCAGGCGACCAGAAGGCCCCGGAAACCCTCAAAATCGCCGACATCACCATCGACGTCGCAGGTCACACCGTCAGCCGGGGCAATGAGCGGATTTCCCTGACGCCTCTGGAGTTCGACCTCCTGGTGGCCCTCGCCCGCAAACCGTGGCAGGTGTTCACCCGCGAACTGCTGCTCGAGCAGGTCTGGGGCTACCGCCACGCCGCCGACACGCGGCTGGTCAATGTCCATGTCCAGCGCCTCCGGTCCAAAATCGAGCAGGATCCGGAAGCTCCGGAAGTTGTGTTAACGGTGCGTGGTGTCGGCTACAAAGCAGGGGCCTGACCCCGCAGTTCCCCCCGGGGGACCTGCACACGAACCCGCCACGGAAAGTTTTCCCGAACAGCCTGGCGGGAACCACCGCCCTGAGCACCACAACGCTCCGGAACACACCGATGCCCGCACCGCAGGCTTCCAGCGGCTGTCCTTCCTGGCCAGGATCTGGCAACGCCGTGCCCTGATTGTCAGCCTGCGCGTCGCCCGGCTGGTGCGGACCGGATTCCGGAAGTTCCTCCCGGCCCTGAGGTATATGGGGCGCGCGCTGCACCGGCGCTGGCGCCGGTCGCTGCAGTTCCGCACGGTCCTGACCACCCTGCTCCTGGCCATCACGTCCTTTGCCGTGGTGGGCGCTTATCTTTCGAACCAGATCGCCAACAACCTCTTCCAGGAGCGGCTGACCCAGGCGGAGTCCGAGACGCGCTACAACGTCAAGCAGGTGCAGGACACGTTCGACGGCGCCCAGGTCACCGACCAGTCCAGCGTGATCACCCTGGTGTACGACACACTGAACGCCGTGGAGGGCCGGGGCTCGGTGATCCAGCGGAGGTACGTGTTCGAGGCCATGCCCGAACAGACCAAGCCGCGGAACCGCTGGGTGGAATCACGGGCATCGGACCAGCTGACCGTCAGCGTCATCCCGCCGGAACTGCGCAAGGCCGTCCAGGAATCCGGGAAAGACCAGTACTGGGCCTCAACCGTTATCCCGGTAGGCACCGAGGACCGCCCCGGCATCGCCGTGGGAAACAAGGTGACCTTTAATGGCACCGTCTACGAGCTGTACCTGATCTACGACCTCAACACCGCCCAGCAGACCCTGAATGAAATCCAGAGCGTACTGTGGGCCGGCGGGGCGGTGCTGGTCCTGATGATCGGCGCCATCGCCTGGTATGTGACACGCAATGTGGTCAGCCCGGTCAGCCATGCCGCGATGGTCTCCGAAAAACTCGCCGCCGGCCAGCTGCAGGAACGGATGGTGGTCCGGGGCGAGGACGAGGTGGCACGCCTTGGTGCCTCCTTTAACCACATGGCTGCCAGCCTCCAGGAACAGATCACCCAGCTGGCTACCCTGTCCCAGATGCAGCAGCGCTTCGTCTCCGACGTTTCGCATGAACTGAGGACACCGTTGACCACTGTCCGGATGGCCGCGGAAGTGCTCTACGACGCACGGGACGATTTCGACCCCATCAACAAGCGCTCGGCGGAACTCCTGTACAACCAGGTGGAGCGGTTCCAGTCCCTCCTTTCGGACCTGCTGGAAATTTCCCGCTTCGACGCCGGCGTGGCCATGCTCGATGCCGAGCCGGAAGACATCCTGCAGGTGGTGGCCCACGTGATTGAAGGTGCAACCCCCGTCGCGGCCGAATATGGCTCCAAGATCATCCTCAGCGCCCCGGCAGGCGCGATCATCGTCGAAATGGACGCCCGCCGGATCGACCGCATCCTGCGAAACCTCATACTCAACGCCGTGGAACATGGAGAAGGGAAGCCGGTGACGGTCTCAGTGGGAGCCAGCCAGACCGCCGTCGGCATTGCCGTACGCGACCACGGGATCGGCATGGCGCCCGCGGAAGCCGCGCGCGTTTTTGACAGGTTCTGGCGCGCAGACCCTGCCCGTGCCCGCACCACCGGCGGCAGCGGCCTCGGGCTTTCCATCGCGATGGAGGACACCAAGCTCCATAACGGGTGGCTGCAGGCATGGGGCAAGAAGGGGAGCGGTGCGAACTTCAGGCTGACACTGCCGCTGCGCCAGGGGGAAGAAATCGACAAGTCGCCCGTGCAGCTGGAACCGGAGGACATCACCATCCCTGGCGAAACAGACAACAGGAACATGCTGGTCCTTGAGGCCGGCACTCCGCTTGCTCCGGCGGCCTCAAAGGACACTCCATGACGGGCCGTACCCCGCCCAGGGCCAGGCTGGCCGCTTCGCTGCTGGTGGTCCTGCTGGCACTGTTGGCCGGTTGCGCGCGGATTCCCACGTCCGGCCCGGTGGGCAAAAGCAGCGAGGGCAGCGCCGGGAACCTCAGCGCACCGGTGTTCCTGCCGGCAGCGCCGCAACCCGGCGCGTCACCGGAGACCATCATTGACTACTTTTACCGCGCCGGCAGCGGCTACGAGGACGACTACGCGGTCGCGCGCCAGTATCTGACCCAGGCTTCCTCCGTCTCGTGGAAGCCGGACCAGCGCGCCCTCGTTTACCGGGAAGCGAAGGTAGTGCCGGGCGAGGCGGAAAACGTCTACAACTACGAGCTGGATGTCGCTTACACCGTGGATTCCGATGGGATAGCAACGCAGTCACCGGAAGGAACCATCGAAAAAATCCCCGTCACCGTCACCCTGGTGGACGGGCAGTGGCGGATTTCGGCACTGCCGGACGGGACAGCCATCGCCGAAGAAACCTTTAAGGTGATCTACGGCGCGTATCCCATCTACTTCTATGACCCCACGTTCACGTATGCGGTACCGGACGTGCGCTGGTTTATCAAGAACAAGACCGTCAAAGCGATGACCAGTGCGCTGCTCGCGGGGCCGGCGCCGTACCTGCGGGGCGCCGTGGCCAGCGCCTTCCCCTCAGGGATCAAGCTGGCCCGGGAGTCAGTACCCGTTGTCTCCGGTGCAGCCCAGGTGGACCTGACGGCCAAGGAACTGACGGAAACCTCGCCCGAGGACCGGCTGCGGATGCAGATGCAGCTGACATTGACCTTCCGCAGCCAGCCGGACGTAGTCAACGTTGAGCTCCGCGCAAACCAGGACCTGGTCCGGGTGGAGGACAACGGCTCGGTCCTGCCGCCGGTAGTGGACAAGAGTGTGCCGTCACGACAGATTGCGGTCAGCGGTAACGAGCTGGTCCGCTACGAAAACAACAGAATATCGCCGCTGCCGGATATCCAGCCGGTGTCCTCCCTTACTCCGCGGTTCCCCGCCGAGTCGCCCGCATCGCAGATGGCGGCCTTCCTCAACGAGAGCCGCACCACCCTGTACAGCATCAGTCCCGGCCAGCCTGCAAGGGCGCTGACCACGCGAAGCACACTGACCCGGCCGTCCTTCGGGCTGAACGACTGGCTGTGGTCGGCAGGACCGGGCGCCTCGGGGGAAACGGAAATTGTGGCGTTCCGGCCTACAGGAGTGGCTGAGGGCGCCAGCGTGCCTTCAGTCACGCTGACGCCGGCCTGGCTGGCAGGGCGGACGGTCAAGGACGTCCGGATTTCGCGCGAGGGGGTCCGGGCGCTGGTGATTTCCGAACAGAACGGCAAGACCCGGGTGCAGGTTGCCGGCATCATCCGGGGCGGTGACGGGGCGCCCCGGGAGCTGACGCCACCTGTTACTTTGGCCACCGAAAGCGGGCCGGACCAGGGCGTCTGGGTCACCGATACCACCGTTGCCGTGATGAAGGGGGCTGCCGGCTCGAACGTTACGCCGGAACTGCTCTCGCTGACGTCGGGGCAGCCGCAGCAGCTGGCACCATGGCCGGGGCTGGTTGCCCTCAGTGCCGGAAACGGCCCGGAGGAAATCTACGCACAGTCCGGAGAGGGCGTGTTCCAGCGGCTGGGCAACGGCTGGTCGCCGCAGATCAAGGGCCCGGTGGATCCAGCGTTCCCCGGCTGATCCCCGCCTTCCTTCCGGCCCTGTCCACATAGCCTGTTAACCGTGTGGTGGTGCAGGGGCCTGGCGTCAGAAGCTTGGCGGGTGAGTCGCAACGTCACGGGCCCAGCCTGCCCACCATGGAACGTCCGCACCGATCCGGACCTCATGCCGTCCGCCGAGCGGCCCGCCAGGCACCGGTCGGACCACCGGAGCGCGTTGCTGCGCCTGGTGGACCAGGCTGAAAGCGCTTTTGGCGATCTCCTGGCGCTGTTGGTTCCAGTGGACTGCGTGTGCTGCGGAGCCGAAGACCGGGCGCTGTGTGTTTCGTGCGACCGCAACATCCGCCGACTGACACACCAGCCCTTCCGGGCTGAACAAGGAGCTCCCGCCCTGATGGACGTCGGCGGGACGGTGCTGCTGCCGGTGGTGGCTGCCGGCGTGTACAGGGAGGAGCTGGCGCAGGCCCTCCTGTCTTTCAAACGGCACGGCCAGCATGGGCTCGGGAACAGCCTGGGCCGGGCGCTCGGTGGGGCTGTCCGGACAGCTGCGGCTGGTATGCAGGAGACCTGCCTGGTGCCAGTGCCCACCAGCAACGCTGCCTTCATGAAGCGCGGCTTCAGCCCGGTCCACCTGCTCCTGCGGAGGGTGCCACGGCAGCTCCCGGAGCTTCCCGTGCTGAACGTGCTGGAAAAAAGCGGTGCCGGAATTTTTCAGCTGCCCGGAGGCCAAAAAGGCCTGGACCGCGGCGGCCGTGCCAGGCGGGTGCGGGGGTCCATGCGTGTCCGCCGGCGCGCCCTGGCGCAGCTGGCCGGACGCCGCTGCATTATTGTCGACGACGTCCTGACCACAGGTGCAACCCTTTCGGAAGCTGCGCGGGCGCTGCACTCTGCAGGCGCCGTAGTGGCAGGCGCGGTGGTCCTCGCCGCGACACGCCCGCCGGACTCCGCAGCACCTGGCGCCGCATCCGCTGAACCCCGCAGGGAGGGGCATGACTTAGAAAAAAATAAACCACGAAAGGATGAATAACCGATGGCTATGAACTAACGTCGGTGGTGGGTACCAAGAACAGAATGTACCTGTCGATGGCGGCTCGGAAAGGGGCTCGACTGTCAATCAGATCGGCCCAGCGAAGTGCTGCCGTCGTGTCACCGAAGTCATTTGGAGGGCACCATGGAGTTTATGATCAGCGGACGAAATCTGACAGTCTCAGACCGGTTCCGCGAATATGCCGGAGAGAAGATCTCAAAGATCGAGTCGCTGGGTGACAAGGTCCAGCGGGTTGATGCCAAAGTTTCAAAGGAGACCAGCTCACGGCAGACCGGCGACCAGCTGACTGTTGAAGTGACAGTATTGGGCAGGGGGCCGGTGATCCGTGCCGAAGCAAGTGCCGCTGATAAATTCGCTGCATTCGACCTCGCATACAACAAGCTGCTCGAGCGGCTCCGCCGCGCCAAGGACCGCAAGAAGGTCCACCACGGACGCCACACCCCCAAAGCGGTCCGTGAAGCCACCGCCACGCTGGAACCCGCCAGCGCCCACGAACCGATTTATGTCGAGGCGAGCCACCGGACCGAAACCGCGCCGGCCCCCGCAGAGAAATCTCCCTACGATGTCGATAATGACATTCCGGCCGGCGATTCGCCGGTCCTGATCAGGCGCAAGGTTTTCCCTGCCGCGTCGCTTTCGCTCGATGATGCCGTGGACAACATGGAACTTGTGGGCCACGATTTCTACCTTTTCGTGGATAAGGCCACGAATACACCCTCTGTTGTGTACCGGCGCCGCGGCTGGACTTACGGGGTTATCACCCTGGACCACGAATGCGAACCGGGCGACACTGTGGTTGAAGAAAAAATCCTCGCGTACCGTTCTGACGACGCTGCAGCCAACGCCTAGGGTGGTAATCACCATCCACAGAGAGGACTGATGTGCCGACGCTGAGCCTGGACCAGGCCCGGCGGATCGCATTGGCAGCACAGGGACTCGACAAAGGACGGCCCGCCGGCCCCGTGACATCACGGACGGTGGGCCGGACTTTTGCCCGGCTCCAGCTGGTCCAGATCGATTCCGTCAATGTCCTTGCCCGGAGCCACTTCCTTCCTTTCTTCTCCCGGCTGGGGAATTACGACCGCACCATCCTCCAGCGGATGTCAGCCACACATCCGCGGCGCATGGTGGAGTACTGGGCACACGAAGCCAGCTACATCCGGCCGGAGCGCTTCGCCGACCTGCGACTGTGGCAGAAACGTTCCTGGGTGGGGGCCCACAGCATGGATCCGGCCCTGCTCGCCACTATCTCCGGCAGGATCCTGGCAACGCTCGCAACGGCGAGGCCGCTGACTGCCGCCCAGATCGCCGACCGCATCGGCCACGTGGAGGAAAAACAGAACGCCAACTGGGGCTGGAACTGGAGCGCGGTCAAGAGGGTACTGGAGCACCTGTTTGAGGAGGGCGTTGTTTCAGCCGCCTCCAGGACGGAGCAATTCGAGCGGAGGTACACGCTCACTGCGAAGGTGCTGCCCAATCTTCCTGGCAGGGAACCGGGGGAACGCGACCTCGAACCGGCCCTGCACCGGCTGATCGATGCCGCCGCGCAAGCCCACGGCATCGGCACCGTGCGGTGTTTCGCTGATTATTTCCGCACGCCGGTCAAGGCCGCAGCGGCAGCAGTAAACCATCTCGTGGACTCGGGCAGGCTGGTGCCTGTGACGGTGGCCGGCTGGAACCGTGAAGTGTTCCTTCACACCGAGGCCAGGCTGCCGCGGCGTGCGACAGGCCGGGCACTGTTGAGCCCGTTCGATTCCCTGGTCTTTGAACGGCGCCGGCTTGAGGAGCTGTTCGGCTTCCACTACCGCATAGAGATCTACACTCCCGAACCCAAAAGGCGGTATGGATACTACGTCCTGCCCTTCCTCCTGCGCGACAGGATCGTGGCACGGGTGGACCTCAAGGCTGACCGCGCAGGCGGCAAACTGCTGGTTCGATCCGCTTATGCCGAGCCTGGTGCCCCGCCGGATACCGTCGTCGAACTCGCTGCAGAGCTTCGCTTGATGGCGGACTGGCTGGGACTGCCGGGCATGGAGATCTGCCCGCGGGGCGACCTTGCCGGCGAACTCGCCGACTCCGTGGCCGGCGGATTGGTTGCTCCGCTCTGAGGGAAAACACCCAGCGGCCCGGTGTCTCTCCCGTAGACTAAAAACGCCAGAATTCGGCGGCAACGACTGGGAGCATCTTCACGTGGCATCACTTATCGAAAAACTTCTCCGCACGGGTGACAAAAAAACCCTGCGGCAACTGCGGAACTATGCCGACTCCATCAATGCCCTGGAAGACTCATTCAAGACGTTCACGGATGCCGAACTCCGCGAGGAAACGGACCGCCTGCGCGAACGCCACCAGGACGGCGAGAAGCTTGACGACCTGCTTCCGGAGGCCTTCGCCGCGGTCCGGGAAGCGTCCTCACGAACCTTGGGCATGCGCCACTTCGATGTCCAGCTGATGGGCGGCGCCGCGCTGCACCTGGGCAACATCGCGGAAATGAAAACCGGTGAAGGCAAGACCCTGGTGGCAACTGCTCCCGCCTACCTCAATGCCCTCACCGGCAAGGGTGTCCACGTGGTCACTGTGAACGACTACCTGGCCGAATACCAGTCCGACCTTATGGGCCGCGTGTACCGTTTCCTTGGCCTCACCAGCGGCTGCATCCTGTCGAACCAGGATCCCTCGGTCCGGCGCCAGCAGTACGCCGCCGACATCACGTACGGCACCAACAACGAATTCGGCTTCGACTACCTCCGCGACAACATGGCGTGGGACAAAGCCGAACTGGTCCAGCGCGGGCACCATTTCGCCATCGTTGACGAAGTGGACTCCATCCTCATTGACGAGGCCAGGACACCGCTGATCATCTCCGGTCCGGCGCAGGGCGACACCAACCGCTGGTACAGCGAATTCGCCAAGGTGGTCCTGCGGCTGCAGCCGGAGAAGGACTACGAGGTCGACGAAAAGAAGCGCACGGTCGGCGTCCTGGAAAGCGGCATCGAGAAAGTCGAGGACTACCTCGGGGTCGAGAACCTCTACGAGTCCGCCAACACGCCCCTGATCGGGTTCCTCAACAACGCCATCAAGGCCAAGGAACTGTTCAAGCGGGACAAGGATTACGTCATCCTCGACGGCGAGGTCCTGATCGTGGACGAGCACACCGGCCGTATCCTTGCAGGCCGCCGCTACAACGAGGGCATGCACCAGGCCATCGAGGCCAAAGAAGGTGTCGAGATCAAGGCCGAAAACCAGACCCTGGCGACGGTGACGCTGCAGAACTACTTCCGTATGTACCACAAGCTCTCGGGCATGACCGGTACTGCCGAGACCGAGGCCGCGGAATTCATGGGCACCTACAAGCTTGGCGTGGTGCCCATCCCCACCAACCGGGACATGCAGCGGATCGACCAGCCGGACCTGGTATTCAAGAACGAGACCGTCAAGTTCGACGCCGTCGTTAAGGACATCGCGGAGCGGCACGAAAAGGGCCAGCCTGTGCTCGTGGGAACCACCAGCGTCGAGAAGAGCGAATATCTGTCCCGGCTCCTCGGCAAGGAAGGCATCCGCCACGAGGTCCTGAACGCGAAGAACCACGCACGCGAAGCTGCCATCGTGGCCCAGGCCGGACGCAAAGGCGCCGTCACCGTGGCAACGAACATGGCCGGCCGCGGTACCGACATCATGCTCGGCGGCAACGCCGAATTCACTGCAGTGGCCGAGTTGGCGAAGCGCGGGCTTGATCCGGAAGAGAACTCTGAGGACTACGAGTCCGCCTGGCCAGAGGCACTGGAAGCTGCAAAGCAGTCCGTCAAGGACGAACACGAGGAAGTGCTGAACCTCGGCGGCCTGTACGTTCTGGGTACCGAGCGGCACGAATCACGCCGCATCGACAACCAGCTCCGCGGCCGTTCCGGCCGCCAGGGTGACCCCGGCGAGTCCAGGTTCTACCTCTCGCTGACGGACGACCTGATGCGCCTCTTCAACTCCGGTGCTGCGGAACGGCTGATGAACAGCTCGGTGCCGGACGACGTCGCCCTGGAATCCAAGCTTGTCTCGCGGGCCATCGCCTCCGCGCAGGGCCAGGTGGAGGGCCGCAATGCTGAGCAGCGCAAAAACGTCCTGAAGTACGACGACGTCCTCAACCGCCAGCGCGAAGCCATCTACGGCGACCGCCGCCGCATCCTTGAAGGCGATGATCTGCACGAAAAGGTGCAGTACTTCGTGGAGGACACCATCACGGCGCTCATTGACGCTGCGACTGCCGAAGGCAACGGCGACGACTGGGATTTCCACCAGCTCTGGACCAACCTCAAGACGCTCTACCCGGTCAGTGTCACCCCGGAGGAGATCATCGAGGAAGCCGGCGGAAAGTCCAGGCTCACTGTTGAGATGCTGAAGGAAGAGCTGCTGTCCGACGCTCGCCTGGTCTACCAGGCCCGGGAAGAGGCGCTTGGCTCCGAAAGCATGCGCGAGCTGGAGCGCCGGGTGGTGCTGTCAGTTATCGGCCGTAAGTGGCAGGAACACCTTTATGAGATGGACTACCTCAAGGAGGGAATCGGACTGCGGGCCATGGCCCAGCGCGATCCGCTCGTTGAGTACCAGCGTGAGGGCTTCGCCATGTTCCAGAGCATGATGGAGGCCATCCGCGAGGAAAGCGTGGGTTTCCTGTTCAACCTGGAAGTGGAAGTCACCCCCGCCCAGGATGTGGTGGTTGCCGACGCCGAGGGCGGGCACACCGAGCACGTCGAGCCGCAGGTGCGCGCCGCCGGCCTGGAAGCGCCGGCGCAGCCGGCCCAGCTGCAGTACACCGCACCGAGCGAAAGCGGCGGAACGCAGACCCGCGTGGAGACGCGGCAGTCCGGCCGTTCTGGAAACCCGGCCAAGGCAGCTGCGCAGGATGCAGCCAAGCGTCCCGCAAAGAAGAAGAAGCGTTAGCCGCGGGCTGTGTGAGCCGGCGGGCAATGAGAAATAGGGAGCAGGGCCGGGAATGCGATTCCCGGCCCTGCTCCAGTTCCAGCCCAGTTCGGTTTCGCTCAGAGGCATGATGCCCTCAGCCAATGACAAGCTCAGTGACCCGCCATACCTGCTTGCTCCGTTCCAGGCGGACAGCGACAGCCCGGGCACGGACGTCGTCCACCACCACGGCGCTCGCTTCATAAATCCCCTCAGCCACTTCGCAAACGCGTACCGAACGGACCACGGAATTTCTGTGCAGCCGCGCCAACGCAGGATTGTTCGTCCGGGCGACTTCGCGTCTTATCAGGCAGGCACGGTGTTGCAGCGCTGACAGGCACCGCGGATCGAGGCGACGGGCCAGCTGGTGTATGGGGCGGATTCCCGCCAGCACTTCCATGGCTGCCTGCACCGTCCCGCGGGTGACTGCGCGGACCTCGGACAGGTCATCAACGGCCCGCAATCCGGAAGGAGCTCCGGCTTGGTTTGGCGTTAAGTCCCGAGTGCGGCCCGGGATATTCTCAGCCCTTCCAGATTGCTGGCCGGCTCTGATCGGAGTCACTGCAGTCATTGCTTTCCCCTTAATTGGCGGCCGGGATCCTTCAGAGCCCAGCCCGTAGTTATGCCGCGGTTGGCGGCTGAAGGATTTGTCCCGGAAGCAGCACATCCGGATTCAGGCCGATAACTGAACGGTTGGCCTCGTACCATCGGGGCCATGCCATGGCGATCTCCACGTCGGTTGCCTCCGGCCCCATCGCCAATGCGGCGATGTCCCACAGGGTGTCGCCGGCCAGCACTGCAACGGTCTCCGTACCGGCATCACTGGAGTTGCGCGCAGCCGGCGCCGCCAGCAGCCCTGGGCTGACCACAGGGGCTGCAGGCTGCCAGCCCGGCTCGAAATCGGACGGAGGTAATGCCTTGTCCCTCACAGCTTCTTCAAGCGGCGCAAGCTCCAGAGCCCCGTCGGCTCCGCTTCCGGCAAAGGTTGACGGGTCGGTGACGTTTCCGGAACCCGCCGGAGCGGACGAAACGAGGTCCTGCGTGGGAGCCCATTCCGGTCCCGGAACCGTCGCAGCCGCGTTCGCCGATGGGCCGGCCATCAGCTGGACCGACAGCGCAGCAAGTACAAGCCGTTGCATAAACGCAGGCGACAGCCGGCGCGTGACCGCAGCAGCGCGGATTTTTCCGCCCCGGTCAAGGACCGCAGTGGCTCCGGCCAGGAGCAGGGACAGAATCCACCAACCCACAAGAATGGCTCCGCCGGCAGCTGCCGCCGCGCCCAGCAGGTCCTCCGCGTGGAGTTCCTGGCGCTGTGCCGAGGAATCCTGCCAGTGCTCCAGCAGGCCGGCCCCCACCAAGCACAGCAGGCCACCCAGCAGGAGTATTGCTGCCGCGCAAAGGGTATCCGTCCAACTAGTAGCTTCTGCTTGCTTTGGCATGTCTGTCCTTGTTTGATGCAGTTTGGTGTTGTTTGATGCAACAAGCCTTAGTTTGCCCCGGCTATTCTTCCTTTGTCCAGACGTTGGAGAGAAAAAAAGTTCCTGCGTTGACCGGGCGGTGGAGCGGCCCTACGCTTGCCGAATGCGCTGGGATGCACTCTTCAATGACCTGGAAAGCCAATTCACCGAGGCGGACAGGCTGGCGCTCGACGCGGAAATTAATGAGCGGGCCAGGGCAGAGATGGTCAGCCTGGAACTCGCGGACCGTCTGCGCGGGGTGTTGGGTTGCCGGCTTACGGTTTACCTGGCGTCAGGGGAGTCGTTTTCAGGCATGCTCGTGCACGCTGGCGGCGATGCCCTGGTTCTTAATGAAGGACAGCACCAAACTCTTATTCCGTACGCAGCGGCTGCACGGTACATGGGGCTGGGCAGGTTCTCGACCACGGAAACGTCATCGGTCCGGCGAAAATTGGGGCTTTCCCATGCCCTGCGCAGCATGGCCAGGGACCGTGCGGTACTCTCGGTCCTCGTCGGGAGTACTTCCGGGTCTGCGCGGCTGGCTGGGGTTATCGACCGTGTCGGCAAGGACTATCTCGACCTTGCCGTTGTTAACCCCGGTGAGGTGCGGCGCAGCCATCAGGTCAGCCACGTTGCCACCATTCCCTTTGCTGCCCTGGCAGCCATTACGTCGCCCCGTACAGCCGACTGAGTGCCAGATGTCCCGGACGGCAACGGCCGCCGGCCACGTCAAACCGACTTGGACTTGGACTCCTGGATCATGCGGCTCGCCTCGGCATAGCGTTCCTCGATGTACTGCTCAAGCATTTTTTCCTCGACGCGCCACTGGCCGCGGCCGCCCACCTGGATGGCTTTGAGCTCGCCGCTGCGCACCAGGGCGTACGCAGCCGGGGAATTGATCTGGAGCTGTTCCGCGACATCTGCGAGCGTAAGAAACCTGGGCATGGACCTATTTTGCCACCGCAAGGTGCATTTTGCTGGCGTTATCCACAATTTGATCTTGTTTGAATTTATGACTTTCGTTCCCGGGCCCCTGCGGTAACAATGGGGAGTCCGGGCACACCGCGCAGTCCCGGTGCACATTGGGGGGAGAAAAGGTAATGGTTCCTGAGTCATCTGCTGCGGCTGCCAGGCTGAAACGACCTTCCTGGAAGGACCCCCGCCTGCTGGCAGGTGTCCTCCTGGTGCTGGCGTCCGTGGCAGGCGTCGTTTTTCTCGTGGACAGCGCGGACCGGACCACGGAGGTCTACGCTGCCAGGGACGGCATTGCCGTGGGTGAAAAGCTGACGTCGGAGAATGTCGTCCGGGCCAAGGTGAGGCTGGGTGAGACTGAATCCCAGTACATCACCGCCGAGTCGGGGTTGCCGGAAGGCGTTGTTGCCGTCCAACGGATCGGCAAGGACCAACTTGTGCCCAGGGCAAGCCTGGGCGCAGTGGATGAGCTTGACCGCAAGCCGGTTGCCCTCACCATTGAAGAAACGTTGCCCGCCCAGGCGGTCCCGGGCGCCAGGGTGGATGTCTGGGTGGCCCAGCCTGATGCGCGGAATGGGTTCAGTGAGCCGAAGCTTTTGTTGCCCGGCGCTGAGATTGCTGAGGTCACGGAGGGCACTACAACCCTGGGATCCTCCCGGACCACGGTGTTGATGGTTCTCGTCGAAGACACCCAGATGCCCGCCCTGCTCGGTGCGCAGGCCAACGAAGCGAAAATTTCCGTTGTCTGGAATCCAGGGGGCGGCACTCGATGAGCATTCCCGTCGTCACTGTTGGCCAGAGCCGCGAGGACCTGGTCGGCGGGCTGGAACGCCTGCATGGACCCGTGACGGTAGTGCGCAGGTGTACTGAACTCACCGAACTGCTGGCAGCGTGCCAGAGCGGACTGGCGCGCGCTGCGGTAGTAGCGGACGGCTCGGAGGATCTCACCGCCTCTCTCGTGGACCGGCTGGGCGCTGTGGGCGTAGCCGTCATTGCCCTGACCGACTCGGCCGAGGAAGCCGCCAGGCTGCGGGGGATAGGAGTGGCCTCAGCCCTGACCGGGGTGGAATCGGCGGTGCTGTCGGAACGGATCGCCGAGGCGGTGGCGCTGCTGACCGGTGGCGGGCGCGTTGGAGCCTACCGCAGCGCCGCTGCCGATCCTGGTGCTGCCCTCGCCCCCGTTGAGCTGGACACAGAAAGGAGTCCCGACGAGCCGGGGCCGGGAGAGATCATCGCGGTCTGGGGCCCGGCAGGATCGCCCGGCCGGACAACCCTTGCCGCAAACATTGCCGGTGAACTGGCCGCTGAGGGAAAATCGGTTCTCCTCGTGGACGCTGACAGTTATGGGGCGAGCGTTGCTGCGGTGCTGGGCCTGATGGACGAATCGGCCGGCCTGGCCCAGGCCTGCCGGCTGGCCGACCAAGGCTTGCTGGACAGCCAGGCCTTGAAGAAGGTGGCCACTCCCGTTGCCACGAAACTGGGCTCTTTTCGCGTACTGACCGGCATTACCCGCGCGGACCGATGGACGGAGCTGCGGGCACCGGCCCTTGCCTTGGTGCTGGAGCGTGCCAGGCAGATCGCAGAGGTTGTTGTGGTGGACACTGGCTTCTGCTTGGAAGCCGATGAGGAATTGAGTTTTGACACCATGGCTCCCCGGCGGAACGCAGCCACCCTGCGTTCGCTTGAGCTCGCGGACACCGTCTATGCGGTCGGTGCAGCGGATCCTGTGGGTGTGCCACGGCTTGTGCGCGGCCTTGCCGAGCTTGAGGAGGCGGTGCCGCAGTCCGCGCCCATCGTCGTGATGAATAAAGTCCGACCCTCCTCGGTGGGCCGGGGCCCTGAGCGCCAACTGCGGGACGCCTGGGCACGCTACGGCCCGGCGTCGGAACTCAAGGCCTTCCTGCCACACGACGCCGCGGCGGCCGATTCCGCGCTGCTTGGTGGTTCGCTGTTGCTGGAGGTGGCGCCGGATTCTCCGCTTCGTCGCGCCATCGCCGAACTCGTTTGTGCACCTGTCCAGCAAACAACGAAAACCTCTGTATTTTCTTCCACAGCACGGCGGAAACTAAAGGACTAGGCTCGCCGTAAGAGCTGCGACGATGCAGCGAAGACTTGTGATGGAGGCGTTTGTCGATGTCGTCTGGATCCAGCGTGGAGGATCAGCCCCTTTCCATTGAAGGCCATGAAGGCTTTCTCGGGGACTACTATGAGCACCTGGCTGACGAGGACGCCCGGAGCTACACCGGGGATCTGCTGACCGCCAGGGCGGAGGGGCACCGCAACGTCGCTTCCATCAGGAAGCCGGGCCAGGCGAACATCGCCATCCATGATGAGGAAGACAGCAGCGTGGTCTTCGTAGTCACCGATGACATGCCGTTCCTCGTCGATTCCGTCAACGCGGAACTCGTCCGCCAGCACGCGGCCATCAGGCTGGTGGTACACCCGCTGTTCGTTGCGGCCCGCAACAGGGAAACCGGCGCGCTGGTGAAGGTCAACAAAGTCCCCTCCCATATCGGCATTTCCAGCGGTGACACCGCCGCCATGCCCAGCCTGTCCCGCCTCATTGCACAGGGTGAGAGCGCCTCTTATATGGAGTCGTGGATCGCCGTCGAGATCAACCGTGTCTCCGATGAAGTCAAAGCCTCACTCCTGGAAGGCTTGCAGCGTGTACTGAACGACGTCCGGGCCGCGGTTGAAGACTGGCCCAAGATGCGCCAGAAGGCGCTGGAGATCGCAGAGAACCTGGACAAGGTGGCCAACCCGGCCCAGATCGCCGAGCTGCGCCAGGCCCAGGACCTCCTGCACTGGCTCGATGACGGCAACTTTACTTTCCTCGGCTACCGGGAATACGACCTCGTCAACGTGGACGGGGAAGATGTGCTGGAACTGCGCGAAGACAGCGGCCTGGGGCTGTTGCGCGCATCCGCCGACTCACCGCACATCCAGCACCTGACCGACACCGGCAGGAAAAAGGCACGTGAAAAGCGTGCCCTTGTCATCACAAAGGCCAATTCGCGTTCCACCGTCCACCGTTCGGCATACCTTGACTACATCGGGATTAAGAGTTTTGATGCCGCAGGCAATGTTAATGGCGAGCAGCGCTTCATCGGCCTCTTCGCTACCAGTGCCTACACGGGGTCCGTCCGCAACATTCCCATCGTCCGGGAAAAGGTCGACGACGTCCTAAGCAGTGCCGGCTTCCCGCCGGACTCGCACTCCGGCAAAGACCTCCTGGGCATCCTGGAAACATACCCGAGGGACGAACTCTTCCAGATCGAAGTTCCGGACCTCGCTTCCACGGCCCTGGGCATCCAGAAACTGCAGGAACGCCGGCGCACCCGGCTCTTCCTGCGTCCCGACATCTATGGCCGCTTCATGTCCGCGGTCGTCTACCTTCCCCGGGACAGGTACACCACCAACGTCCGGCTCCGGATCGAGCAGGAACTGCGCGAAACCTTCCAGGCCGTCTCCATCGACTACGAAGCGCGCATGACGGAGTCCGCCCTCGCCCGGCTCTTCTTCCGCATCCGCCTGCCCAAGGGTGCAGACGTCAGCCATGTCAACACGGAGGAACTGGAAAAGCGGCTCGTGCTGGCCGCCCGCTCCTGGAGCGAAGGCATCGCTGAAGTCCTGCGCGAAGGCCGGGACGTCGGTGAGGCCAAGGAGCTGGCGGCCATCTGGTCGGAAGCCTTTCCTGCGAGCTACCGGGTGGACTATGAAGTTGAGGACGCCCTCGAGGACATCGCCCGTTTCGAAAAATACGGTGCGGCCGCGGAACGTACGGCAGGCGCCAAGCAGGAACGCCCCGGCGTCCATGTCTACCTTCCCGAAGGGGCAGGGGCAACGCTTGAGGAGGACGCCCGGGTCAAGCTCTACATGCTGGAGCCAAAGAGTTTGAGCCAGATCCTGCCCTTCTTCCACAACCTTGGCCTGGAGGTGCTCGACGAGCGCCCGTTCGAGATCGAAACCGCGGACCGGCGGGACTTCTTCCTGTACGACCTCGGCCTGAAATACCCGGCGGGTGTGGATCCGGTGGCCACCAATGAGCTTCTTGCCGATTCCTTCGGTGCCGCGGTGACCGGCGCTGCCGAGTCTGACGCGTTTGACAGGCTGGTCCTCCGGGAGGGACTGCAGTGGCGCCAGATCACTGTGCTGCGCGCTTACGCCCGGTACATGCGCCAGATGGGCAACAGCAATTCCTTCGGATTCATGGCTGACACGCTGCTCGCCAACCCGGACGTCACCAGGGGCCTCAGCGCGCTCTTCGCCGCCCGCTTCGATCCATCGCTAAGCGAAGAGCAGCGGGTTGAGGCCCAGGCATCCGTGCGTGCAGAACTGGCGGAGGCCATCGAAAAGGTGGCCACGCTGGATGCGGACCGCGTCCTGCGGACCTTCCTCAACCTGATCGAATCGACGCTCCGGACCAACTTCTACCAGTACAAGCCGCACCTGAGCTTCAAGCTTGATCCCTCACAGATCAAGGGGCTGCCCTTCCCGCGCCCCATGTTCGAAATCTGGGTCTACGCCCCCCGCGTCGAGGGCGTCCACCTTCGATTCGGCAAGGTGGCCCGCGGCGGCCTGCGCTGGTCCGACCGGCGCGAGGACTTCCGCACCGAAGTCCTTGGCCTGGTGAAAGCGCAGACGGTCAAGAACGCCGTCATCGTGCCTACCGGGGCCAAGGGCGGCTTCTTCGCCAAACAGCTCCCGGATCCCACGGTGGACCGCTCCGCGTGGATGGCCGAAGGCATCGAAAGCTACAAGACGTTCATCCGCGGCCTGCTCGACCTCACTGACAACCTCCTGACGGAGGGCGGCGACGAGCGGCTCGTGCCGCCGTCGGACCTTGTACGGCACGACGGCGACGATTCCTACCTCGTGGTGGCGGCGGACAAGGGAACCGCGACCTTCTCGGACATCGCGAACGGGCTGGCCGCCGAATACGGCTTCTGGCTCGGAGACGCTTTTGCCTCCGGCGGCTCGGTGGGCTACGACCACAAGGCTATGGGCATTACTGCCCGCGGCGCCTGGGAATCAGTGAAGCGCCACTTCAGCGAGCTGGACCTGGACACGCAGACCCAGCCCTTCAGCGTGGTGGGTGTAGGAGATATGTCCGGTGACGTGTTCGGTAACGGCATGCTCCTCTCAAGGCACATCAGGCTCATCGCGGCATTTGACCACCGCCACGTCTTCCTCGACCCCAATCCGGATGAGGAGACCTCGTTCGTGGAGCGGCAGCGGTTGTTCGAGCTGCCCAGGTCTTCGTGGGATGACTACAACAAGTCCCTCATCAGCGAAGGCGGCGGGGTGTTCCCGCGCCAGGCGAAGTCGATTCCGGTGTCAGCGCAGGTGCGGGCTGCCCTGGGACTTCCCGCGGACACCACTGAACTCAGCCCGCCCGAACTCCTCCGCGCCATCCTGCTGGCACCTGCCGACCTGCTGTACAACGGCGGAATCGGAACCTACGTCAAGGCGAGCACCGAATCCAACGCCGCGGTGGGGGACAAAGCCAACGACGCCATCCGCGTGGACGGCAAGGACCTGCGCGTCAAGGTGGTGGGCGAAGGCGGAAACCTCGGCATGACGCAGCGCGGCCGAATTGAGGCCGCACTGCAGGGAGTTATCCTCAACACCGATGCCATCGACAACTCCGCCGGCGTTGACTGCTCGGACCACGAGGTCAACATCAAGATCTTCGTGGACCGCATGGTCGCTGCAGGGAAGCTGTCCGCCGAAGAGCGCGCCGGTTTCCTTGCATCGATGACCGATGAGGTGGGCCGCCTCGTCCTTGAGGACAACATCGACCAGAACATCCTGCTGCTGAACGACCGTACCCGGGTGGCCGAGTGGAGCCCGAGCTACGAGCGCCTGATGGACTGGCTGGAGAAGAAGGCCGACCTGAACCGGGAGCTGGAGGCACTGCCCACCACGGCGGAGCTGCACGAACGGCTGCAGCAGGGCCAGGGCCTGACCTCTCCGGAACTGTCGGTGCTGGCCGCGTACGCCAAAATCGAGCTGGCCTCAGCGCTGCGGGACAGCGACCTGGCCGACGACCCGTGGTTCCGGAAGACGCTGCGGGCCTACTTCCCGGAGCAGCTGCGGGACCGCTTCGATGCGGAGCTGGATACCCATCCGCTGCGCCGCGAGATCATCGCCACGATAGTGGCCAACGACATGATCAACCTTGGCGGCATCACGTTCGCGTTCCGGACCATGGAAGAAACATCGGCCTCTGAAGTTGCGGTAGCCAAGGCCTTCGTCGCCCTGCGTGAGGTCTACGAACTCGATGCGATGGTGGAGGAGTTGAACAGCCTGCCGGCGTCGTTCCCCACCGAGCACTGGAGCGCAGTCCACCTGGACATCCGGCGGCTGCTGGACCGGGCAGTGCGGTGGTTGCTGGGACAGGGCAGCGTGGCCAGGCCTATCGCCGACGTTGTGGAGGAATTCAAGCCCCTTGTCGACCCGATGCGGGCCCGCCTGCTGGATTACCTGCGCGGGGACGACCGGAACAGGGTGGCCGGCTGGCTTTCCACGGCCCGCGAGTGGGAGCTTCCCGAGGGGCTGGCACTGCGCTGGGCGGAGCTGTTCGAGAGCTTTGTGCTGCTGGACATCGCGAAGATCGCGAGGGTTCGCAGGAATCCTGTGGAGGAGATCGCGGCGGTCTACTACACCGTTTTCAACCGGTTCCACGCTGACTCGCTCCTGGAGCGGATCAGCAGCCTGCCGCGGCAGGACCGGTGGCAGGCGCTGGCCAGGGCTGCCTTGCGCGATGATTTGTATTCCACAGTCTCGGACATTACGACGGCGGTGCTGGACGCCACCGCTGCGGCCGATTCACCGGAGGCGCGGCTCAAGGACTGGGAGGCGCAGAACGCCGAGCAGTTGGGCCGCGCGAAGAGCATGTTCGATGAGGTCAATGCCCTCGAGGCCGACGATATGGCCTCACTGTCGGTAGCATTGAGGCTCTTGAGGTCAATCGTCCGACGCTAGCCGGTGCTGCGTCGCAAATGGAGGTGCAGTGGCAATCTTTACGGACCCTATCAGGGAACATGCTGATTTCGGGCCGGGCGATGCCGAATGGCTGCACCTCCTGGTGGGGGACTGGCAGATGGTCGCGGACCTGGCGTTCGCCGACCTGGCGCTCTGGTTCCCCCACCCTGACCACGGGTATGTGGCGCTGGCTCACGTCCGGCCTTCCACCACACATACGGTGTTCCATGGCGACTTCGTGGGCGAACCCATCCGCTCGGACCTCCAGCCGCTGGTGGACAAGGCCTGGAACAGCCGCTCCATCGAGCGCTCCAGCGAAACCAACTGGAGCAGCGAAATGGCGCTCCGGGTGGAAGCCGTTCCCATGGTCCGGAACGGGCGGACCCTGGCCGTTGTCACCACGCACATGGACCTTTCCAGTTCACGCATGCCCTCCAGGCTTGAACTGACCTACCGGCAGTGCGCCTACGACCTGCTGCGGATGGGGACCTTGGGGCTGTGGCCGGACTTCGCCTCGCCCACGGGTTCCCGCCGCGGCGCACCACGGGTTGGAGACGGGCTCATCAGGCTGGACGCCGAGGGCATGGTGCAGTACGCCAGCCCCAACGGCGTGTCCGCTTTCCGGCGTCTCGGTGACGGGGAGTCCCTGGAGGGGCGCTCCCTGGCCGAGGTCACCGCCAGCCTGCTCAAGGACCGCCGCATGGTGGACGAAACCTTGCCCCTGGTAGTAACCGGACGGATGCCGTGGCGCAGCGAGATCGAGTCCCGCGGCGTAAGCCTGTCACTGCGGGCCATCCCGCTGCGTGATGAGCAGCAGCGCTTCGGCGCGCTGGTCCTCTGCCGCGACGTGTCCGAGCTTCGGCGGCGCGAGATGGAGCTGGTGACAAAGGACGCCACCATCCGCGAAATCCACCACCGGGTCAAGAACAACCTGCAGACGGTGGCCGCGCTGTTGCGCATGCAGTCCCGCCGGATGGTGAGCGATGAGGCGAAGCAGGGGCTCGAACAGGCGATGCGCCGGGTAGCAACCATCGCACTGGTTCACGAAACCCTGTCCCAGGGCCTGACGCAGAGTGTCGACTTTGACGAGCTGATCGGGCGGCAGTTCAGGCTTTCCGCGGAAGTGGCGTCGCCGTCCCAGCAGGTCCGGACCGAGCGTTCGGGCATGTTCGGTGAACTGCCGAGTGATTTTGCCACGCCGCTGGCGCTGGTGATCAATGAACTCGTCACCAATGCTGTGGAGCATGGCCTGGAGGGGCGGACCGGGACTGTCTGGCTGCTGGCCGACCGTTCCGAAGGCGACGACGGCGAGGAACTCACCGTGACCATTGCCGACGACGGGGTGGGACTTCCTGATACTCCCCATGTTGAGGGCCTCGGTTTGCAGATCGTGCGGACGCTGGTCACCAGCGAGCTGGGCGGGAGCATCCAGTGGCTTCCCCGTGAAGGCGGCGGCACCGCCGTGCAGATCCGGCTGATCCTTCCGGCCAAGTAGCAGGAGACAGCAGAAGGCCCTGGCGGCAACCTTTGCGGGTTGCGGCCAGGGCCTTCTTGTTAAGCTTTTTCAGCCAGCCGTTGTGCCTGGAGGGATCAGGAGGCGCGGCGGGCGCGTGCTGCACGGCGCTTCAGGGCCCGGCGCTCGTCTTCGCTCATGCCGCCCCATACACCGGCATCCTGGCCCGACTCGAGAGCCCACTGCAGGCATGTGTCCACTACGGGACACCGGCGGCAGACGCTCTTGGCTTCCTCGATCTGCAGGAGTGCCGGGCCTGTGTTTCCAACGGGGAAAAACAGTTCCGGGTCCTTTTCGAGGCACGCTGCGCGGTTACGCCAATCCATGCTGATCAGTTGCTCCATTTCTGGGAAGTGCCCTTTGTGAAATTATTCACTAGTAGCTACAAAGGAAAGGGGCCCGGCAGGGCCCCGTTGGTCATCTGAATCAAGCCTGTCATGTTAACGCTGTGTAAACAAGGGGTAATAAGGCTTGAAATCCCCGGAACGCTGAGCGATACATCACAGTGGCGGTACTGGGCCTCACCACTGTCCGACTATGTCCGGTAGGGTGCCAGTGTGTCAAGACCTCCGGAAAACCCCGTAGACCCGCAGGCTCCAACAGGGGGGTCCGGGCCAGAACAGCCGAGTGGCGGGGCCCGTCCGCCTGCGGTGCTCGTGGTGGCAGTGATTGTCGCTGCCGAAGCAACCGCCCTGTTGGCCGCGGCCGCCTGGTACGGCTACCAGCTTGCAGCGGGCAGCCCCGTGCTGTCGTTCTGGGGTGCCGTCTTTACGCTGGGGCTGTTGCTGGCGTTCTCGGCCTGGCTGTACGCGGTGGCACTTTTTCTCTACCGCGGATACCGGTGGACCAGGGCTGCTGCCCTGGTGGCCCAGTTGTTTGTCCTCACCATCGGCTTCCCAACAATGAGCGCCGGCCTTCCCGTGGCTGGACTGGCGATGCTGATTCCGGCCGTCACTGCCGTTGTGCTGTTGTTCCAGAACAAGCTCATCACCTTCGCTTCCCGCACGGGCGGTTCCACGCCGGCCCTCTGACTGGCTCGACTCCTTATGTGGGTTGCATGCCGCGTTCGTGCGCTGGCGGTCGGCACTACATATGGGTCTGGTTCCAGCCGGACCAGCCGACTTGGACGTTCCGTGCCCCGTCGCGGGAGATCAGCACTCCTCTCCCGGGAACTGGGTGGGCCTCCACTTCAAACCTGGTTCCAAAGAGGTCACCATCCAGTAGTGAACGGGGTGCCAATAGCACGCCGGTTCCGGACGCGCGGGACTTCATGACCAGCGGCACACGCTGCAGGAGCAGGGGGCTGTAGTTGGCCGTCAGCACCACCGCGCAGCCCAATGCGTTCAGTTCCGACAGGTACTGCAGGGTTTCGGTGGATAAGAGATCGGCATCGTCCACCAGCGCCAAGGTCCCTGGTTGTGCACGGCCCGCTGCTGCCGTCGCCAGCGACTGCTGCCAGTACTCAGCGGCGTCGCTACCTGCCTCGCAGCAAAGCCATGGCCCGCGTGCCGGATTCATCAGAGGCAGCGCGCGCAGGAGGTTCGTTTTCCCCGATCCGGGTCCGCCCAGGACTGTGAGCACGCCTCCGTACGGCAGGCTGATGGATGCTGGCTCGAGCTCATCCCCGCCGATACCAATCACCAAGGGTTGGCCCTTGCTGCCTGCCCCGTTGTTGTTGCCTGTCGCACTATTGGCCGGCTTTGGAGACTCCGGGGTGCTGCTCAGATTGCTCGTTGCGCTGGAACTGATCTTGGTGGCCTGCACCAGCGCAGGAAGTGGTTCGATGCGGAAGGGACGTCTTGTGGGCGCCTTTCCTGGGGCCATGGCCCACTTGCTCAAGGTTTCCAGGTCCGGGTTGTACAGCTGGCTCACTGCAGGGCCGCCGCCGGCGATGGCGCCGAACGCCACGGCCCGTCCTTTATTCTCGGCTGTAGCGGGCATGCGTGGCCACGCTATCCGGCTGTCCGCATTGGATCCGGTGGGGAAATATAGCCGGTTCGCGAGCAAAGCGAACGTCCGGGAACTGACAAGTTCCCTGTCGCCCTCAAGCATCACCACAATGTCCGCCCGGCTGCCGTCCCGGGCCAGATCCTGTACGAGGTCTTCGGCCCAGGCCAGGGGTCCTGCCCGCAGGGCCGATATCCATGATCCCCATCCGGAAATAGCCAGTACCAATGGCACCTCGCTCTTCATCCCACCGTCGCTTAACCGCCGGGCCATCTCCTGTTTCAGGCGCTCCAGCACACGGACCGCCCGCCGGAGCTCGTGCGGGCCTACGTGCGCTCCAATTCGACCGGAGCCGGCAAGGCCACGGAAAGCGCCGCCTGCGCCCAGCAGGTAGCAGTGTGCTTCCACCGGATGGAGGACAATCTGGGAGACGGCGAATCCAAGGGCCTCCAGCGCACCTGAAGACGGGCCGCCGACCAGCGCCAGATGACTGTGCTCCGGGGGCTTCCACACGAGGGGAACCACCTTCTGGTCTTCCGGCAGATCCATCAGTCCGAGTTCGATTGCCCATCCTGCGTTTTTCCCGCTGCCGGGGTGGCCTGCAGACTGTCTGCTGCCAGGAACCGGCAGATTCGAAGGCAGGGGAGCGGCCACCGGAAGCCGGGGTGCCGGTCCGTTCCGGCCGTGCCACAGGTCCTGCACCATCGCCACCAACGGTTGGGCAGCTTGGGCGGGTGTCTGTTGCCCGGGCGGCTGGTCCCCGCTGCTTTCTCCGTCTGCATCACTGGTTCCATCCCGTGTGAAACAGTCCACGGCGTGTTGCACCTTGATAGCGTCTGCCCAGCCAGGCCCGGCACGGGCTGTCCCGATTGTCGCTGTCTGGAATTCCTGCGGCGCTTCAGTACCCCGCGCCATAAAAGCCCGTCCCGGCGTACCCACGCTGATACGTGCTGCATCCTTGGTGTTGATGATGTCGCAGGACTCCATATCGGATTGCACTCGAAGGGCGATGCTGGAGGTGACATTGGCCCGGATGTCCGCTGTGACGGCTCCCTGCGGCCGCTGGGTAGCCATTACCAGGTGGATCCCCAGCGACCGCCCGATCGCTGCGATCCGCATCAATTCCCGCAGCACCTCCGGCGCATCATCAACCAGCATCCTGAATTCATCGATCACAATCACCAGGTGGGGGAGTGGAAAGCTGGGGGAAGCCTCGGTGGAACGGTACGAGGCGAGATCCGGCACCTGGGCGGCAGCCAGAGCTTCCTCCCGCAACCTGATCTCAGCCCTGAGCGAGGCCATGGTCCGTTCGAGCTCGTAGGTGGACAGGTCGGTCAGCATCCCGACGCAGTGGACGAGTTCCGTTAAAGGGCCAAGCCCGGACCCGCCCTTGAAATCAACAAAGAGGAAATTCACGCGGTCTGGCGGATGGCTGAGGGCCAATGCCAGGGCGAACGTGCGGAGCAGTTCTGACTTGCCCGAGCCCGTGGTTCCCGCGACCAGCAGATGCGGGCCGTCTGAGACGAGGTCCAAGCCATGCGTTCCAGCGGCGCTGATTCCCATGGCCACAGGCAATCCATCGGCTTGCGCGCTCTGATTCCACCGGGCCGCGACCCCGGCTGGGGAAAGCGGCAGGAGATCACTGAGCGCGCAGCAGCCCGGGACAGTCTTGGATCCTTTGTCCGGCGGGGCCGGTTGCCCAGCGAGGTTCCGGCAGAAATCGGTGAACACTGACTCCGGGGCGAGATCCGGGACGAAGGCAACCCCACCTGCCGGGCCCCGAAGGATGGATGTCCGCTCAGAAATCTCCACCTCCCAAGTGGGGTCACCTCCCCCGGCAGCAGGGAGGAACTGAAGGACCTGCCAGCCAAGCCCTGCCGCCATGGCGGATGTCGCGTCGTCGTCCTGAGCACTCGAAGTTCCGAGCATGATGAGGACACCATGCTGATGGGCGGGACCAAAGCCCTCCGCCAAAATTCTGCATGCGCCATGTGAGGAAGCGGTGAGAGTGCTGCCGGGCAGGTACCGGGCGGCTAGAGGAAGACGCTCCGCGTCCGCCACGATGAGAACGCGTGTGCTGCGGGCCCTGGGGTAGCCGGAGAGTTGCATGACGAGTGAACGGACCAGGCCGTCGGCTACGGCCTTCGGTCCCCGGAAGGTGGTCCTGGCGATGTCCGGATCCAAAGCGACGGGAACAATGCCCGCGGATGGAATGCCGGCGGAAGGGTCCCCCCGCTCCACTTTCACGTTCGCCGGTTGGGAAGCCTCGCCAAGCCGCAGCCACACACCAGCCTCCTCAGCGCCATCGTCGGAGGAGGCAGTCTGTGTCTCGCCGACCTGTTCTTGGCCGCCCTGTTTTGGGCTGCCTTGCTTCTGGCGGGCGGCCAGCATCAGGCATGCAAGCGACGGACCCGCCAGGCACCGTCGTTTCCGGTCTTCGTCCACGGCAGCCGCAATAGAAGTGGCGAGGTCCCGGCGCTGGCGGCGCCCGGCGGCGAGGGGAACGAGGACGGATACTGCTGAAGCGGCCGAAAAGGCGAGGAACATCCACATTCCCGTTACTACGGCAAGTCCCACCCCGATCAGCAGCGGAAGGGCTGCCGTCAGGACGAGCACTGTCCGGTTGCTTGTCTCCGTTCGGCCGGTGACGGTGAGGGGTTCCTGGGTGGACATCCCGGCGTGGTCGAGTGCTCTTTCCGGCGGGTCCAGCAGAACCAGCGACATTGTTGTATTCCCGCAGCGGATGACCGAGTCCGTGGAAATGACTGCATTCCTGACCCTCACGTCGTCGACGTCGATGCCGTTCGCGCTGTCCAGATCGATGATCATGATGTCTGTTTCGCTGACATCGAGGCGTGCGTGTTCACGGGAGAGCTCGGGATCGGGGATCTCGATGCGGGTACCGCTCCTGCCGAGGGTGTATGAGCCGCGGCGTAACGGTACGACGATGCCGGCGCCCACGCCGCTGTGAACGGCCAGGGCGAGGTAAGCCTCATCAGCGGGCGCCCGCCGTCGTAATTTACGTGCGCCAGCAAGGGCGGCCCCCTCGACCAGAACTGCGCCATTAACTAAGGGCGGCTCGCCCACCGTGAGTGACTGAAGCGCCCTGCTGCTGACCGAGACGCCCCCTGTGCCGAACTGGCGCGTCAGTTCGCCTTGGATGGAGGCACCGGCAGTGCCTTCGGGAGCCTGGATGGTCAGTTCCAGGGGTGTGCCCGGCAGCCCGGACTCCTGGCTGCGGACGAGGGTGCAATGCAATTTCATGCCTACAGATCCTTACGGCCTTTGAATCCACGCTAGCCAGTGGACGGCCACAGCCGCCCCAGCGAGTTGCTGTATGTGGACAAACTCTGTCGGGGCTCGGTTAGGATCGCTACAGACTCGACCGCACTCGCGGTCCCGGCTATGAAGGAGGCACTGTGAGCACTGTTGCAGACAGCGCTGATGTGTCCGAGGAAGCCATCATCGGGGCCGGAACAAAAGTGTGGCATTTGGCACAGGTCCGGGAGTCCGCGCAGGTGGGGGAGAACTGTGTGATCGGCCGCGGGGCCTATATAGGTCCAGGTGCCTTGCTGGGCGACAACTGCAAGGTCCAGAACTATGCCCTGGTGTACGAGCCGGCGGTGCTGGAAGCCGGCGTATTTATTGGCCCTGCGGTGGTGCTGACCAACGATGTTTTCCCCCGTGCAGTGACTCCCGACGGCGGGCTGAAGACAGAGGACGACTGGGACAAAGTCGGCGTCACTATCCGCGAAGGTGCCGCAATCGGGGCCCGGGCAGTGTGCATCGCGCCGGTGACTATCGGTGCTTGGGCAACAGTCGCCGCTGGTGCTGTTGTCACCAAAAATGTGCCCGACTTCGCCCTTGTGGCGGGCGTACCCGCCCGGCGTGTTGGCTGGGTTGGGAAGGCGGGCCACCCGCTGCAGCACGAGGGCGGGGAATGGGTGTGCCCCCGGACCGGAGCCCGGTACGTTGAGCAGGATGGCATCCTGGCGGAGGGGTAAAACAACCCGTTTCCCTGGGGTACAGGGGTGCCGGATTCGACGTGCGCTGTAGTGCCTCGGGTAGGCTAGAGCAGCAGACAATGCGCACCATTGCGCTGCCCGCATTCAAACCAGGAGATTTTGTGACCGCTGACCTTGTCATCGTAGGGTCCGGCTTTTTTGGCCTGACAATCGCAGAACAGGCCGCTACTGAGCTCGACTTGAAGGTGGTTGTCCTCGACCGCCGCCACCACATCGGCGGTAATGCCTACAGCGAAAAGGAAGAGCAGACCGGTATTGAAATCCACCGGTACGGCGCCCACCTTTTCCACACATCCAACGAGCGGGTGTGGGAGTACGTCAACAGGTTCACCACCTTCACCAACTACGTGCACAAGGTCTACGGTGTCCACAAGGGCGAGGTCTATTCCCTGCCGATCAACCTCGCGACCATCAACCAGTTCTTCCGCGCCAACCTCACCCCTGGCCAGGCGAGGGACCTTATCCAGGAGCAGGCGGGCGAGCTTGCAGGAACTGATCCCCAGAACCTCAATGACAAGGGCATCCAGCTGATCGGCCGCCCCCTGTACGAGGCCTTCATCAAGCACTACACCGGGAAGCAGTGGCAGACGGACCCCAAGGACCTGCCCGCGGGCATCATCTCGCGGCTCCCGGTGCGCTACAACTACGACAACCGGTACTTCAATGACAAGTACGAAGGCCTGCCCACGAACGGCTACACCGCCTGGATCGAAAAGATGGCAGAGCACCCCAATATCGAAGTGCGGCTGAATACCGACTTCTTCGACGAGTCGCATGAATACAGCAAAAACAAGGTTGTGGGGAACATCCCGGTGGTCTACACGGGCCCTGTGGACCGCTACTTCGACTACGCCGAAGGCGACCTCTCCTGGCGCACCATCGATTTTGAGGAAGAGGTTCTGGACGTTGGTGACTTCCAGGGCACGTCCGTGGTGAACTACAACGACGCCGACATCCCCTACACCCGCGTGATCGAACCACGCCATTTCCACCCCGAGCGTGACTACCAGACCGAGAAGACGGTCATCATGCGCGAATTCTCCCGGTTCGCCGAGAAGGGGGACGAGCCCTACTACCCGGTGAACACCTCCGCCGACCGGGAGCGGCTGCTCAAGTACCGGGACCTTGCCGCTGCAGAGAAAGCCGTCCTGTTTGGCGGACGCCTGGGCACCTACAAGTACCTGGACATGCACATGGCCATCGGGGCTGCGCTGAGCATGTTCGACAACAAGATCCGGCCGCACTATGAAAGCGGCGCTGCGATTGAAAGTGGGGGAGTGGACGCTTGAGCGCTACAACCTTGACGCCTCCTGATAAGGGCGGCGGACTTATCGATGTCCTTCGGCGCCGGGAGCTCCTTCAGCTGATTGTTCGCAAGGAATTGAAGGTACGCTACCGAAGCTCGGTTCTCGGACTGCTTTGGAGCTATGTCAAGCCCGCAGTTCAATTCATAGTCTTTTACTTTGCTCTTGGTGTCTTCCTGGGCCTCAACAAGCAACCGAACTTTGTGATTTACATGTTTTCTGGAATTATTCTAGTTAATTTTTTCTCTGAGGCATTCGGGCAGGCGACCAGGTCAATTGTCGCCAATGGAGCGTTAGTCAAGAAGATATTCCTTCCGCGTGAGCTGTTTCCAGTCGCTTCCGTTTGGGTGGCGATAGTTCATTTTCTTCCGCAACTGCTGATCCTATTAGTCGCCTGTCTCTTCTTTGGTTGGTCTCCGACCTTGGTGCAGTTGCTTGGTGCTGTAGGAGCATTTGTGATCGTTACTGCGCTCGGGCTCGGCTTGGGTCTGCTGTTTGCCGCAGCCAATGTAATGTTTCGTGATTCGGAAAACATCGTTGATCTTATGCTGATGATGGCCACGTGGCTGTCTCCTGTCCTATATGCCTGGTACCTTGTGAGGGACAGCTTGGGCGAAACATTCTATTTCTTTTATCAGCTGAATCCTATGACGATCGCAGTCGAGCTTTTCCACGCGGCTTTTTGGTTCCCCACCGCCGCTGTGCAGAAAGCCCCTGAAAGCGCTCCTCTTCCGGAGCACCTTATTTCCTTGTGGCTCCCGGTCGGATTGCTTATTTCAGTGGTTTTCTTGATTTTGGGCCAAACTGTATTCCGCCGCCTTGAGGGCAGATTTGCGCAGGAGCTGTAGTGGGAAATGAAGCAATCGTCGTCGAGAATGTCTCCAAGCGATTCAACCTTCGTCATACCCGTTCCCTAAAGGAAACGGTTGTATGGCTCTTCAAAGGGCGTAGAGGGGATCTCTCCTCTACGTTCATGGCTCTCGACGGTGTGGACCTCACGGTGAATGCTGGAGAATCGGTTGCGCTGCTCGGTTACAACGGCTCTGGCAAGTCCACTTTGCTGAAGCTGATATCGGGTGTGATGGGTTCGGACACCGGACGGGTTAGGACCCGCGGCAAAGTTGCGGGACTCATAGAGGTCGGTGCAGGATTCCACCCTGACCTCACGGGCCGGGAGAACGTGTACCTCAACGGTGTGATCCTCGGTATGACTGAACAAGAGACTACTGATCGTTTTGATGAGATCGTTGAATTCTCCGAGATCGGCAAATTCATCGATACTGAAGTCAAATTCTATTCGTCCGGAATGTTCCTGAGGCTAGCATTTTCCGTGGCCGTCCATACCAAGCCGGATGTCTTTCTTATCGATGAGATTCTCTCTGTTGGCGACGAACCTTTCCAGAAGAAGTGCCTCGCCCGCGTGCAGGAACTGCGCGCGTCCGGGACGACGCTTGTGGTGGTGAGCCATGATCTGGACATGGTCAGCAGGGTATGCGACCGCGGCGTGGTACTGCGCCAAGGCCAGAAGGTGGCGGATGGTCCTATCGCTGACGCCGTTCGGCTGCTGCGGGAGAACTAGTGGAAGCTGTAAAGATGGATTCGGTGATACCGGAAGGGCCCATGACACGAGCACAAAAGCTTTTCGACGTTATCGACGACGGGGAGAGCGGCCTCACTGGTCACGGTGGAAGGTTGAATGAACGGGAGCTTGGGCTCCTTGCCGGCGCCTTGAACTACCACTCCCTGGTTCATCCCGGGCGTGAGTTCAAAGTCGTGGTACTTCGGGCACCCGAGGGAGAGTTTCCGAGCCTGACAGACGAAGCCTGCCATCGCTTGGAATGGAAGTCAGGCCGATCCGCCATCTGCTCCTTGTCCGTGCGAAGCACCGTCAAAGCGGAAGCCGCACGCCCGCAGGGCGTCCTACCGCTTGTCATTGACTTGGGTGGCGAAGGCTCGGAAGGCGGAACAAGCTATTACGACCGCGCAGGGCTCAAGGGGAAAGTCTTTAAGCGAGTGCGGTTCGGCGCTCCAGTGGTCTTCGACGCTTTGCGGCAGGGCCTCACAGACGTATATGAGAAACACATCGTGCCGAAGCGTCGTCACCCGCGCATTGTGGCACCTACCGAAACGTCCTCGGCAGTCGGGAGCCGAGGACCCGGGAGGCCGGCAGCAATTATTTTTGGCTTGCATTGGCTCGAGATGGGAGGTGCCGAGCGTTGGGCATTGGAATCCATAGCACTTGCCAAGGAAGCCGGCTTCACCCCGATCGTATTGACGGATAAAGATTCGTCGCATCCCTGGATCGTCCAACCGGAACTTGACGGAGCAGTCGTCCTGCCCTTGAGCTTCCCCTTGCTCCCCGGCGAAGAAGCAGAGCTGCTCCTGACCTTGCTGTCCGAGTTTGCCGTGCATGGGATCCACGTCCACCACAACAACTGGCTCTACCACCGTTTGGCTTGGTTCAAAGCAGTCGACCCTTCAATCCAGATCGCGGACACGCTGCACATTCTGGAATGGCGCACTGGCGGGTTCGTCGAAGTGTCTGTGAAACTCTCAAACACGGTTGATGTGCATCACGTGATCTCGCCACAGCTCCGGGATTACCTGACACTGCTCCGGGACGTGCCGAAGAGCCGGGTCGCCCTTGCGCCGTTATATGGACTGTCTGACGAGCTGGTATCGGACATTGCACCCCACGCCAAGGAGACCAACCGGCCTTTTACCGTCGCCTTCGTGGGGAGACTGAGCCAGCAGAAACGTCCTTACCTTTTCCTGCGCTACGCTGCGGCGCTGAAAAGAGCCGCCCCAAGCGATGTGAAGTTCATCGTTCACGGTGATGGCGCCCTCTCGGAAGAGACGCAGAAGCTTGTCAACCACTACGGCTTGGCGGGCAACGTTGAACTTCGCCGTCCACCGCAGCCAGTCACTGACACGCTTGCTGAAGCCGACCTATTGGTCGTTTCGTCGGATAACGAAGGGCTCACGCTCACTACATTTGAGGCCACGGCAATGAATGTCGCCGTCTTGTCGACAGATGTTGGATCGCAGGCGTCGCTCGTAGCCAGCCGGGCGTTGCTTCCCCGTCAACCGTTCGCCTTCATCAGTGAGGCCGTCAAGGTCACGCAAGACATAATGTCCTCCGAGGATTTGCGGATGGACATCATCGCCGAACAGCAGGAAAAGATCAAAGTATTGAAGCAGTTCCCGGACGCACGCGGGTGGACCAGAGAGCTCTACGAAGGATGGAAAGCATGACCGACAAAGTTGCGGCGGTAGTTGTAACTTACAATAGGGTCGACAAGCTTGGCCGGGTGCTGGACTCAATCCTGGCCCAGTCGCGCAGCATTGACCTGCTGATCGTAGTGGATAATGCCAGTACTGATTCCACATCCAAACTCCTGAATGTTTATCAGGACGATCCCAGGTTGGAGATTCTCCGGCTTGAGACCAACACCGGCGGAGCAGGAGGCTTCGCGGCAGGCATGGAAAGGGCCTACGAACGCGGTGCTGACTGGGTCTGGATTATGGATGATGACTGCTACACGGAGAAAACGGCGCTCGAGACCCTGTTGGCGGGCCACTCCGCTGCGGAGGACGAACTGGGACGCCCTGTTCCGTACAGCTGCTCCTTGGTCCGATACACCGACGGGTCCATTTGTGAGATGAACAATCCGGGTACTGCCTGGGACTGGGGCCGTTTGATCGCCAAAGGCCAGAACTCGGTAGTTATCACTAACTGTTCGTTTGTTTCCGTCCTAATTCCCCGGCGGTCGATCGCAAGGTACGGCCTGCCTTTGGTCGAGTACTTTATCTGGTTTGACGACATGGAATACACACTGCGAATCAGCGCAGAAGGCCCGGGAGTCCAGGTGCTGGACAGCGTCGTCGTGCATGACATGCCCGACAACCGTGGCGTCAACTTTGGTGATCTTAACGGCAGCAACGCCTGGAAATTCTATTACGGTGCCCGCAACGAGTCGTCATATCGATGGCACCACGACAACAAGCTGGACTGGCTTCGGTTTGTTGTCAGCACGTACGTCTGGATGCGGCGTGGTCGCGTGGGGCGCCGCCTTCAGCTCGGTGTCGCCAAGAAAATTCTCGAAGGCGTGAAATTCAACCCTGCTCCGAAAAAGGTCCGCAGCGTCGCCTAATTTTGTTTTCGACACGAGCAGCCGCATTGTCCTGGCCGAAAGATCTGGAGGGCGGCTGCTTGTGCTTTAACATCCTGCGAATTCAGCACAGCGGATAGAGGGAAAGCGCCTCGGCACGTTTGCGGGCGGTGAACTCCAGCGAGGAGGATGCAAAGAAATCATTTCCCGTGGGCTCCGGCAGATCGTCGTCCAGCGAAGCCCTGGAATAGGTCCAGCCGGTCCCCAAATCAAGCAGCGATTGATGCTTTATGTCGTAGTAGCCATCCTTGATTCCTACAGCCACGCCGGTTGCTCCTGCCGCGGCTGCCACGAGATGCGGGTGGAAGCGTGTGGTGTACCACTGTTGCCCATGGCGAACGGGAAGCCCGTGGTTCCATACGCTTAAAAACGGAACGAAGTTAGCGTCGGGTATCAGGTCACTCAGGGCGTCAAACATGCGCCGGTCAGATTCGGGGATCGCCTCCACGTATCCTACGGTTAACCCCTTCACGATGGCTCGTTTAATGACCAATCGAAGCTTTCGTTCAAGCTTCTCGAAGGTATCCTCTTCAGTCATGTCGCTCTGGATGCACAGCATTACATCCTTGGCCTTGGATTGCGCGACCCCTGACCGACTACGCTTAAGTTCATAGGGCAGCCCAAGGAACGCGTCATCCAGACCAAGCCCGATTCCGAGCTCTTCGGCGCTTCCCTGGTCGCGCACACTTACGCTGTAAAAGCTGTCGAATGCGTTCTTCAGCCGGACCCGGATACCGGGAAGAGGTAGCAGCCCCAGCCCCGTGCCGAACAGCCTTCCACCGTTCAGCTTGCGTGCCGCGAGGAGACCCGCGACGAGGCCAACATGATCCGGCCAAACACCGTTGATGTAGCCGCCGCCGAGCAGATGCAATGAACTTGCAGTTCCAAGTGTCTCCAGCCCCGCGTCGTACATCGGGCTGCCGCCGTCCGAGACTAGATTCTCGACATAGTCCCAGACGCCGTCCGCTGACTGGTCCGGCGCTTCACGGCATGATCTCCAGAGGGTGTCCGTTGACCTGAAACCCGAATGAATATCGCTGAAGAGGGAGCTGGCATTGCCGGGCTGAGGACTGTCCAGCCAAACAGTCGCGTGGGGCCGCACCTGGGATAGTAATCTGAGCCAGGATGCGATGATCAGCTCGTCGCCGTAGTTCGGATGTCCGCCGGAGGCAACCAGGTAGAGGCTTTCACTCATCGGTCCAGCTTAACAGCGTGTGGATAACCCTCCCCTGATGTCCTGGGATGACGATGGGGGCAATCGTCAGTTGCTAATTTGTGCTCAGGACCCGCTCCAGCCGAGAATCTGACATGCCTTGTGACGCGAGGAAAGAACGAAGTGAAGGAGCCAGGACAATTTTCACTTCTGGATTCGCTCCTAGAATATCCTGCGCAGAGGTCACGAGATTGCCGCTGTATCCGTTGTAGAGGTAGCGAAGCCCACCAATAAGTTCGTTCGTTTCCTGATTGTGCGTTCCAGTCAGGGACAAGTACCAGGCGGCGGCCAGGAGGGGGTCTAATTCGTCCGTACCGGTGATGAAGATCGAATCGCCCTGGTATGCCTGGTAGTTCTCCGCTGCGCGGTACAGTTCATCCGCACCGGCAGCGGTGGCCTCAGTGCGCGTCCCTACTTCGGTCATTGCCTTCTGGTACGGAGCCACCGGATCGATGCCCAACGCCTTAGTGTCCGGGATCGTCAGCCCGAAGACCTGAGTCAATCCCAGGCTCACCATCACTGACATCAACGTAAAGCCCCTCAGGTGAACGTATGGATGAAAGGTCAACCAACGATCTACGAGCGAGGTAATCGTCACGCACGCCACCACGGGTAACAGAAGCTCTACGGCCAACGCTAGTTTCAACGAATAGTACGTGACTGCTCCCGACGTCATAACTTGGTATACCCCGAAGCCGATTACAAGGAAAAGTCCTGCAGCTGGCACGAGAATTAGTCTCGCCGCAGCGTGTCCAGCTCCCGTCCCGCCGAAAAACCGAGTGAAGCTTCCGCCGGCAAGAAGCACGGCTGATCCCCCCGTGACGAGAAGAGTCGCCGCTTCAACTCCATGGGTTGAACTTTGTATCTTTCCGAGCGCAGTGACTACATCCCCGGTTCCGATGTGCCCGATTTGCCAGGCAACGAGTATGAGCCCCGCAAGAGCCAGGAGTGCTGTCCCTACATTCAGCAACCAACCTGCTGGACTTGTTCTCCAGCGGTCTTTGACCCAGGGAAACAGCCCAAGCAACAATGCAGGTGCAGCCAGCAAAAGCAATAATGACCACGTTCCGGCGATCCCCACCACTGCCGTTGATGCAGTGAGAAACACCGTCGGTTTGGCCAGAGAGGCCTCAAAGGTGGTGGTTAGCATGAGGCAAACCAGAAGAGCTACACCGAGCAGAAAGTTGTGAAACGCAAAAAAGGTAGCGGGTACCGCCGTTCCGAAGGACCACGCCGTGCCCACAAAAACCAAAAACGGCATGCTTACTAAGGGGCGCTTTCGGATCCACGGCAGCGAAGTCAGCCCCGCCGTGACCATGATGGCCGCTGCTACCGCGACCAGTGAGCTCAGCCTGCTGTATGCAACTAGTTCCTTGGCCAGTGTGGAGCGTTCGCTCCCTACTGCCAGATCAGCCATTGTGGCGATGGCCGCATGGAACCCCTGAGGATACTCAATGAAGCTCCAGATATGACCTGTATCTGAAAGCCCGGCCATTGGAATGACAGTTCCATGGATTCGGAGCATGTTGTACATGTTGAAATGTGATGAATTGTCCCAGCTCGTCAGCAGCAGGGCCAGCGCCTGCTGCCCTGTGGTGACAGCGAAATATGGAGCCACGGCTGCGGTCGCCAACGCTGCGGAAACCAATATCAGGTAGTCAGCTTTGCTTACTGTCGGTACTAACCGGGCGAGCGCCCGCTTGGGGCTTGATGACGACGAGACTTGACTTGCCAGAACACCCAATGCACCGGCCAGCAGCAAGTGGCCCCAACCGGGGAACCATTCGGGACGTGGGATCCACCACATCAGAGGAAGGCCCCCGAAAAACACCGCCCCGGAAATCACAATTCTCTTTGAAAGTTGCCTGGATGTCGGCAGTGCGAGCAGGCTCGCGCCGGTCAATCCAAGCAGCCACCAGCCGTGAAGCAGCGCGGCCTTTTCCAGCCATATCACCAGCCCGGCCAGTATGGCTCCCACAGCCCAACCAAGGAGCCTGCGACTATTCACAGACTCCGACCCTTTGGATAACGCGCGGCGAGGCGATGCTTCAATTGTCGCTTCAATCTGATGCACGTCAGCTCCATTACGGAAACGGGATTAAGGATTCAGAACCTTGCAATCGGAATACTGTTCAATTCCGGGCAATGTGATACGTCAGCGCCCGAGGACCGGTGGCGCGACGAGCGGCGGAAGGAACGTCCGGCCGGCCCGTCGCCGCGTGAAACGCCCAAAGAAAGGGAACGCGGAGGCGCTAGTGTCGCGACGACGGGTGGTGCCCCAGTGGGTTGTACCGCACAAAATCATAGCATTTACGGATATTTGTTCTCGAACGCGGTACCTTTGCTCCTCGCCTACCGACGGAACATCGGAACACCGTTATTTAGAGACATGCGGACACCGCAAGAAGACGGGCATTACCTTCACTATCGATCACTTTCGCATTCGGTGAGCTGACATCAACGATGCCCGGATAATCTGCCGCAGCAGCTGAGTTCGCCAGGTAACTCGAACCAAAATCCAGGATGAAATCTATGTGCCGGCGTGCTGCTATCCGGCAGACATCAGACCCCTGCTGGGCAGAGCCAATTTCCCGATCAATCTGGCGGAGTTCCGGATTATCAGTTGAAAACATGTGGTAGGTCGTGACTTTACGTCCCGACAGTGCGTAAGCTAGCGATCCCCCGTTCCACGGGTTTACGGCAATAACGGCGTCCTCCGGAACTTCGCTGGGCAGACGCTCGATGAGGGCCAACTCATTCGAGTCCACGATTGGCGCCGTAGCGTCCAGGACGTAGGCCCGTTTTGCCTCCGCGGTGATGCCAGTCAAAGTTCCTGCCTGGCTGACGAAGATCATTGCAGCGACAAAGGCGAGGACGGCAACGGCCAGCCCTCCACGCACGTGGTTCCGCCACGGGCTCCTGTTCAGCAACCGGGAAGCGGATTTGCACAGGAAGTCCCAGATTAACAGGGCGCCGATGGACGCTAGGACGACAGCAAAAATTGGCAAGAGCGCTGCCAACCGATAGCTGTCCTGGTACCATCCACCCGTCAGCAGCATTCGCCAAGGGCCCTTGGGTGCAGAAGCTGTGGTTATGTACAAAACGACTGGCACAAGCCAGCAAAGGAATATCCATAACCGACGTGGGTTGCTCAGAACCTGCTGGAGCCCAATTAAAACAAGAATTGACACCGCCCACGGTACTGGCCGGCCCATCGGGGCGGTGAGAAGTACTTCACCGATGGCCGCGGTCTGGGTGGTGAATGGGGCCCAGCTGTCATAGTCCGCGAGGGGCCTCAAGATCTTCCAGATCAGAGCGAACCCAAGAAGGCCCAGCACCGTGACGCCTGCCACGAGGGTGTACCGTCGGCGCGAACCACCAGTTCGGTGCACACGGGCAACCTCCCTGGACGCCGTCCAGACTCCCAGAGGCAGGGCAAAGGCGATAAGGGAAAGCAATCCATTGGTCTGGGAAAGGGCAAGGCCCGGTATTGCAACAGTGAGGCTCAGCCATAGGGCAGGTTTATCAATATTGCCACCATGGCCAAGACCGCAAAGTGCAATTACAAGCGCTAGCGACGCGGGGAGAAGCGCATAGGCAAGCAAATTCGGATACAGCGGCCCAAAGTCCATGATCGCGAGGGGGAATGCGGCGAAACCAGCGCTGAATACACCGGAAACAGCAAGGGCGATGGGTTTCGGGCCTATCACCTGATGGACGAGAAACACCATTCCCAAGGGCCAGATCACTGCTGCAACCACAATGTTCAGAACGTTCTCGGCAACCACGACGTCGGAAGCCCCAAGTTGTGCGATCAACGCTGCGGCCGAGTGCCACGCCGCCGGGTAGATGGCCGAGCCGCCCTCCGCCCCAGCCATGCTCCCCAACGTCAGCGATGAAGCGTTGCCCGTCTGGAGGATGTACTGAATTGCATTCAGATGGAAGACGTTGTCAAAGCGCTGTGCGAAGTTTTCAGGGCTTCCTATGACCTGGGTAAGTCGTCGACCTATGAGGACAGCCCCGACAGCGACGCCGCCAAGAGCTCCTACCCAGGCTTGTATCGAGGTGGGACACGGCGATACCGGTCCCGACTTCAAAACGAATCGCCGGAGCGACCAGGCAACTGCCGAACTCACCGCGGTCGTTACCAACACGGGGAAGATACTCCAGGAGAGTCCGACGAGTCCGGCTGCTATTCCGGCGACGCCGAAGACGGCCGTTGTCAGCAGGGGTGAAAGGCAAAGGACAGCCAAGCGGCGTGCTCCCATGAAGTACCCCAGTGCGGCACCGGGTCCGAACATGATCACCAATGCGACTACGAAAATGGGCAGGGCGTTCCACCAGGTCATGTAAGGCAGTACCTGTTCTTATCCGTTGCCGTTGCGCAGAAGTTCCAGCAGGTACCTTCCGTACCCGCTCTTTACCAATGGCTCAGCACGCGTGCGGAGTTCTTCATCGCTGAGGAAACCCAGACGCCAGGCGATTTCTTCGGGAGCGCCAATCTTAAGCCCCTGCCTGTGCTCGACGGTCCGGATGAAGTTAGAGGCGTCATTAAGGGAATCAAAGGTTCCCGTATCAAGCCATGCCGTGCCGCGGGGGAGGATCTCTACCTTGAGATTGCCCCGCTCGAGGTAGGTTCTGTTGACGTCCGTTATTTCAAGTTCCCCGCGTGGGGAGGGCTTGAGCGTCTTGGCGATCTCTAACACTTCGTTGTCGTAGAAGTAGAGACCAGGGACGGCGTAATGGCTTCGGGGCTTGAGTGGCTTTTCTTCCAACGAGATGGCCCTGCCCTCGTCGTCGAATTCCACGACGCCGTACGCCGTCGGGTCGGACACCCAATAACCAAAGACTGCACCACCCTCGATGTCCTTGAACCTGCGAAGCTGGGTACCCATGCCCTGTCCATAAAAAATGTTGTCACCCAGTACGAGGGCTACCGGTTCGCTGCCGATATGCTCTTCACCCAGGATAAATGCCTGCGCCAGGCCGTCCGGGCTTGGCTGCTGCTTGTATGTGATGTTGACGCCAAACTGCCAGCCGTCGCCCAGCAGCCGTTGGAACTGTTCAGCATCGTGGGGGGTAGTAATAATGAGAATATCTTTGATGCCGGCCAGGATCAGGGTCGAGAGCGGGTAGTAAATCATCGGCTTGTCGTAGACGGGGACGAGTTGTTTGCTCGAGCCAAGGGTAATGGGATGCAGCCGCGAGCCCGTGCCGCCAGCCAGAATGATTCCACGCATGGGATCTATCATTGCCTGCATCAACACCCCCAGCAAAACCAGCACGCTTTGGCTTGATCTGCGGCCACTGAAGCCTCGTCTTACGGCACGTTAGGCTATGTGAATGCAGAAACTCCTTGTCACCGGCGGTGCCGGCTTCATCGGTTCCAATTTTGTTCACTACGTTCTCGACCACACGGAGGACCATGTCACCGTGTTGGACAAGCTGACTTACGCGGGCAATCTGGGATCCTTGACGGGCCTGCCGGGGGAGCGGTTCGAGTTTGTCCAGGGAGACATTGCCGATCCTGAACTGGTGGACCGTCTGGTGGCTGACGCTGATGTTGTGGTGCACTATGCCGCTGAATCGCATAACGACAACTCGCTGCACGACCCGCGCCCGTTCCTGGACACCAACATCATCGGCACCTACACGCTCATCGAGGCGGCCCGGAAGCACAACAAGCGCTTCCACCACATCTCCACCGACGAGGTCTACGGCGATCTGGAACTCGATGACCCGGAACGGTTTACCGAGCAGACGCCGTACAACCCCTCCAGCCCGTACTCGTCCACGAAGGCCGGCTCCGATCTTCTGGTCCGGGCCTGGGTGCGCTCCTTCGGGCTGCAGGCGACCATCAGCAACTGCTCGAACAACTACGGCCCGTACCAGCACGTGGAGAAGTTCATCCCGCGGCAGATCACTAACGTCATTGACGGGATCCGGCCCAAGCTGTATGGGAAGGGCGAGAACGTCCGGGACTGGATCCACGCCAACGACCACTCCTCGGCGGTACTGGCGATCATCGCCAAAGGCAGGATCGGTGAGACCTATCTCATTGGTGCCGACGGTGAGAAGAACAACAAGGACGTTGTGGAACTGATCCTCAAGCACATGGGCGAGTCCCCGGACGCGTACGACCATGTGGTGGACAGGCCCGGTCACGACCTGCGCTACGCCATCGACTCCACCAAGCTGCGTGACGAGCTGGGCTGGGAGCCACAGTTCTCCAACTTCGATGAAGGCATCGAGGACACCATTGCCTGGTACCGGGACAACGAAGACTGGTGGCGGCCCCAGAAAGCCGCCACGGAAGCCAAGTACAAAGAACAGGGCCAGTAGAAGATGTCGATCGAGTTTTCGAAGAAGTTAGTTGCCCACGAAACGCCGATCCCCGGCGTCGTCCTCTACGATCTTCCGGTCCATGGGGATAACCGCGGCTGGTTCAAGGAAAATTGGCAGCGTGAAAAAATGGTTGCCCTTGGCCTGCCGGATTTCAGCCCGGTACAGAACAACATTTCCTTCAATGAGAAAGCCGGCACCACGCGTGGCATCCACGCCGAGCCCTGGGACAAGTTCATTTCCGTAGCCACGGGCAGGATTTTCGGCGCCTGGGTCGATCTTCGGGAGGGCGCCACATTCGGGACTGTATTTACCGCCGAAATGGACCCAAGCCAGGCAATTTTCATTCCGCGGGGCGTTGGAAATGCCTTCCAGACCTTGGAAGACAACACGGCGTACACCTACTTGGTTAATGACCACTGGTCGGCAGATGCCCAAGGTCAATACACGTTCCTGAACCTTGCCGACGAGTCAGCCGCGATCCAGTGGCCTATCCCTCTGCAGGACGCAGAGCTCTCTGACAAGGACAAGGCCCATCCCCGACTGGCGGAGGTTGTGCCCATGCCGCCGAAGAAGATCCTGGTGGTCGGTGCGGACGGGCAGCTCGGCAAGGCGTTGCGCGGGCTGTACGACGGCGATGCGTCCGTTGAGTTTGCCGGGCGCGGTGAGTTCGACATCACCGATGTCGAGGCTTTCTCCAACCGCAACTGGAAGAACTACTCAGCAATCATCAATGCAGCGGCCTATACCGCCGTGGACGCCGCGGAAACCGCGGAAGGCCGGGCAGCGGCCTGGGCCAACAACGTAACGGCGGTGGCCCGCCTGGCGAGGACCGCCGTCGAGCATCAGCTGACGCTAGTCCATGTCTCCTCGGACTATGTTTTTGACGGTTCGCGGGACATCCATGATGAAACAGAGGAATTCTCGCCGCTGGGTGTCTACGGGCAGACGAAGGCGGCCGGCGATGCCATTGTGAGCGCAGTCCCACGGCATTACATAGTGCGAACCAGCTGGGTCATTGGAGAGGGTTCCAATTTTGTCCGGACCATGGCCTCTCTTGCCTCGCGAGGTATCAAGCCTTCTGTTGTCAACGATCAGGTCGGGCGGCTTAGCTTCACCGAGGACATTGCGGCTGGTATTCAGCACTTGCTCATGACAGCAGCACCCTACGGCACGTACAACCTCTCGAGCGACGGCGGTCCGCAGTCCTGGGCCGACATTGCCGCGGATGTCTATGAGTTGTCGGGAGCAAGCCGTGAAGACGTCACCGGCGTTTCCACTGAAGAGTATTTCAGGGGCAAGACGGCAGCGCCGAGGCCGCTGAACAGCGTCCTGGATCTCGCGAAGATCAAGGCGACAGGCTTCAAGCCGGCAGATTCCGCTAGTAGGATGCTGGAATACCTTAGGTAGCGTGCACGGGTCGCGCGCCCGCACAAAGTCCTCGCCTCGGGCGGAAACCACCGTGCGAACCGTCCCCGGAGGATGCCGCGCGCCGTATCCAGGCCTCCCCATATGCAACAATTGAACCCGTGAGTCGCACCTGGATCGTAATTCCCATGTACAACGAAGCTACTGTCGTAGGTTCGGTCGTCGAGGGGCTGCGAAAGCAGTTTCCTTACGTAGTCTGCGTCGACGACGGGAGCACCGACGGATCACAGGAGCAGGCGCGGGCTGCAGGCGCAGTTGTGGTTCAGCATCCGATCAATCTCGGCCAAGGTGCTGCCCTGCAGACGGGGATCGAGTTTGCACTACAGGATCCGGAACTGGATTGTATCGTCACTTTCGACGCCGACGGGCAGCACCGGGTGGACGATGCCAAGGCCATGGTTGACCGGGTGCGGGCCGGCGAAGCGGACATCATTCTTGGCTCGCGCTTCCTGGACGACCGCACCCAGCTTTCAGCAGCAAAGCGCCTGGTCCTCAAGACGGCGGCGATCCAATCACGAATGGCGACTGGCCTGAACCTGACTGACGCCCACAACGGGCTACGGGCATTCAACCGCTATGTTGCCTCCAACATTCATCTGACGCAGAACCGCATGGCCCACGCATCTGAACTCGTGAATCAGTTGGCCAAGCTCAAGCCGAACTACGCTGAGCACCCCGTGGAAATCATCTACACCGACTATTCCAAGGCCAAGGGTCAATCCCTGTTGAACTCAGTCAACATCGTGGCCGAGCTGTTCTTTAAGTAGACCCTCTTCGTATACAAGCCCAAGGTGCCAGTTTGTTAATCATTGTTCAACTTGTTCTCGTTGTTGCCGTCATGGTGGTTTCGCTCGCTCTGATGCGCGGCGGATCCAACGCCAGGCACCTTGCCGTTCGACGCATGCTTCTAATGATCTTCGCGGTAGTCGCGGCGCTGTCCGTTTTCTTCCCGGACGCACTCACCCGGGTGGCGCTATTCCTGGGCATCGGTCGCGGCACAGACCTCGTTCTCTATGGTGCTGTTGTTTCATTGTTCGTCTTTATGGCGACGACGTACCAGCGCTTCCGGCATGCTGAAAATGCACTGACGAAGCTGTCGCGGCGTATCGCGATCGATGAGGCGCCCAAGCCGGGGGAGCTTGTCTAGTGAGGCAGGCCGGTAGCGTATCCACCCAGGCCGGAAGCGGAGGATCACGCGCCGGGCAGTCGAGGCCACGCCCCCGGTTCGGGAAAGCGCTTGACCCAAGAAACAACAGCATGAACATGATCCGCTTGGGTCTCGCAGCGCTGGTGCTCTTCGCCCACAGTTTCTACCTTGCCGGAGCGGGGGAGGGGCCCCACGTCCGGGGCGAAAACCTCGGTGGTTGGGCCGTTGCCGGATTCTTTGCGCTCAGCGGGTTCCTCATCACTGGTAGCCGCTTTACGAACGGGCTGGGAGAATATCTGGTCCATCGAGTGGCACGCATCTACCCGGCGTTCCTTGTTTGCCTCGTGGTGACTGTCGCTGCATTCGCGCCGCTTGGTTATGTGCACCAGAACGGAACACTGGCCGGTTACTGGACAACCGAGACCACTCCTCTCAGGTTCGTGTTTTCGAACTTGTTCCTCGAGATGAAAAATTACGACGTTGCCTTCACGCCCGCCGTTGTTCCCTTCGCTGGCTCCTGGAACGGATCGTTGTGGAGCCTTTATTACGAATTCCTCTGTTATCTGGTCATTGCGGCAATCGGGGGAATCGCCTGGGTGCGGCGTTCGCCATTGCCCCTGGCGCTGGCTTTTGCTGTGAGCGTGATTGTCTACGCCAATATGCCTGCGATCACGCCTTTGCTCGCCGACACCAACTTCGCCCTGCTGGCGAAGTTGCTGCCTTTCTTCCTGGGCGGTGCAGTCATCCAGGCAGTCTCCAAATGGATCGGACTGCACTGGGCGGCCGGCATTGGGTCGATCTTTGGAGCCGTGTTCTGCGTTGTCCTCGTTCCCACCTGGGGCGGTCAACTTGCCGCTCCGCTTATTGCTTACGGCTTGCTATGGGTCTCGTCCGTGCTGCCGTCGCCGCGGCTGATTCGCGTTCATGATGTTTCTTATGGCTTCTATATCTACGCTTGGCCAGTACAACAACTTCTCGCGCTCTACGGCGTGCATAACCGGGGAATGGCTGTCTACATCCTCTCGTCCGGGGCCGGAACGCTCGTACTCGCTCTCGCAAGCTGGCTTCTTGTTGAGCGACCTGTCATGCGGGCCGTTCGCCGCCGGCGCCAGACCTCACCGGTTCCGGCGGCCGTAGGGGGCGCAGCACCTGCAACCGGAGCGGGAGACCAGTCGCAGGCTGCAGGGCCGCAGGCGCAGCCGGAATCTGAGGCGGCGGCGGTAAGCAAAGCCTGATCTTTGCTGTTCTTCCGCCCACTCGGCCGAATTGACACTACAAACAAAAACAGCGGGAGCGTGGCCGTAGCCCACTCCCGCTGTTTGCCGATCCTGCCGGACTAGAGGGCAGCTTCCGCCGGCAACCGTCCGTCAATCCACTCGGCAAGGCGGGAAATGCCGGCTTCAAGGTTGTAGCGTGGCTCCCACGGAAGCTCAGCCTTTGCGGGCTCGACATCGGCCCAGGCGTGCCGGACGTCCCCTTGACGGAACTGCCCCGTCACGTGGGGTTCGGGGGCTCCATAGTAGCGGCTGATAATTTCAGCGGCGGTCCGGATGGTCTGGAACTCTCCGGAACCTATGTCCAGTGCTCCATCATGTGCCTTTTCAGCCACCGCTGCGGCAACAACTGCAGCCGCAACATCATCGATCAAAACGAAGTCGCGACGGACTTCACCGTCTTCATACAACGGGATGGACTTGCCGGCCTTGGCCATGCGGCAGAAAAGGGACATGATGCCGGTGTAGGGGTTGATCAGGGACTGGCCGGGCCCGTAGACATTCTGGAGACGCAGGACAGCAGCTTCCACTCCATACGATTTCGACCAGGACTCCAGGATGTTCTCCTGGGCAAGCTTGGTGGACCCGTAAACGCTGACAGGAGCGGGTGCAACAGCGGCGGCCGACATCGCGACGGGGTGGGCATCGGGGAAGTCCCACTGAGAGCGGGACAATATTTCATTCGAACGCTGGCCCGGATAGAACACGTGTCCATCGATGTCGGACTTCCACGCGCCTTCGCCGTATACCGCCCTGCTGCTGGTAAGAACGATTCGCCGCGGCAGTTTCCCGCTGCGGTTGAGCCCGTCAAGCATCTGGGTTGTTCCCACGACGTTGACCATGGCATGGCGCGTGGATTCTTCAAGGGACTGGCCTGTGCCCGTTTCAGCCGCAAGGTGTATAACGACGTCGGGGGCCACGGCCGGGAGTACGTCATCCCAGGTTTTTGCGTCAGTGATGTCTGCAACAATCAGCTCCACGCCCGGGTCAAGCTCCGCCGGCCGGGTTTGGCCGGAATGAATCTGCGGATGCAAGTTGTCCAACGCGACGACCCTGTCAAAGGACGCCACCAGTGCAGAAGAGATGGCACATCCGATGAATCCGGCACCTCCTGTGACGAGGACAGTACCCCGGTTGGCGGGAGACGTATTCGTGGACGATGGCTGGGTCACAGGTAAAGCCTTTCTGGGGCGGACATCTTCAGCGTCCAGTTTCTCACAGGATAGCTGCGGGTCAGGAGCCGAAGGCGTGCCTGGCAGTTGCCCTGATCGCCTTTGTGTTGCGGGAGAATACAGCGGCTGGCAACAGAGTGAGTGCGTGAAGCCGTGAGGTCCATCGGATCCTTGCCGCTGCGGCTGCCTTGTTCCAACCCTTGTCACGGCAGAGCCCCTCGGCAATCCGTGCATATTCACGGTCTCCGGCGAAGCGGGTACCGTCCGACAATGTAGCGGCCGAAGCGCTCTCGGAGTGGCGCCTGTAGGAAAAAGCCAGTGTCGGTACATGGACGAGTGAGGCACCTTGGAGCACCATGTCCATCACCAGCGCCAGATCCTGGACAATGGGGAGCCCGTCCCGGAAGTTGACCTGACGGATAGCGTCCGTACGGAATGCCAGCGACGGCCAATACAGCCAGTTTCCTCCCAGCAGGCTCACTGCCAGGGGTTCGCCGGCCAGTACTGTCGGTGACGTGGTCTTCGGGCCCACGAACTTTCGTTTCACGGAATCGGCAAGCGACCGCACCACCCGTCCAGTCTCGTCGATGACCTGGACACCGGGCTGTATCACTGAAGCATCGGGAAAATCGGCGTGTGCCCTGAGAACAACATCGACGTAGTTCGGCAGCAGTACGTCGTCGCAGCCGAGGATGACCATGAGTTCCTCCGACGCCTGACTGACGCAGGTCCGGTAGTTTTCGGTGATCCCCTTATTGGTTTCGTTGCGCTTGTACGTGACCCGTTCGTCGTCAATGGTTGCGAAGTATTCGCGGACCGTTGGATCGGGGTAGCAGTCGTCGATGACGGTAAGGAGCCAGTCCGGATTTTCCTGGGCCAGGACGCTGGCCACTGTCTCTTTGAGCAAGGCCGGATCGCCCCAGTAGGGGACAAAGATATCGAGCGGCATTTTCCAACTTCCCAGTATGGCGGGAGCTCTCCAGAGCTCATGCAGAGGTGCCAGGACGGCGGCGGCGATTGAGTGCGGGCCCGTCTCCAACACTAATATGTTGCCATGACTTCCCTAGTTAGCCGGAAATTGCACCCTTTGGCACAAATGGTCAACGGATGACCCGCATCGAGGGCAACTCCTCACAAAAGTCAACGATAGCCGGACGTCAGGCCGCGTCGGTAGGGCTCGCTTCCCTGGCATCGGCGGCTGCAGGCTACCTTGTCATCTGGTTCGTGCCCAGAGTTTTGAACAAGGCTGACAACGCGGAATTCCTGGCATTCTGGTCTGCTCTCTTCCTCCTCTTCGGGATACTGGGCGGCCTGCAGACAGAAATCCTGCGTTACGTGACAGCTCATACTGCTGATCCGGCACCTCAACGGTCTGGGTCGGAACATCAGAAATCCGTGCCGCTGTTCTTCGTTGTCCTCAGTCTCTCAGGAACCCTGGCAGTCCTCATCGTGCTGTCGTCAATGTTGTGGGGCCCGGCGGTCCTGGGGCCGAACTGGCTTGCCCTTGTTCTGGTCCTTGCAGGGGCATGTATTGCATTTTCTGTCCACGCCGCTTTAGCCGGCATTCTCAGCGGACGTCATCTCTGGGGTAATTTTTCCGCACTCGTGGCATCCGAATCCTGTTTTAGGCTTCTGCTGGTGCTGCTCGTCGGAATAATTGCCGGGTCCACTGCAGGCCTTGCCGCTGCCGCGGCTGCGGGAGCCTGTGCCTGGGCAATTGTCTCCTTGTTCAGTCCGAAGTTGCGTGCCGCCTTTCGGCAGCCCTTGGATGTACCCGTGTGGGAGTTTGCCCGGAAGGTAGGCCACGCCAGCGTTTCCACGTCTGCCAGTGCGACGCTTGTGGTGGGCTTTCCGGTTCTCTACAGAATCACGACGCCCGAGGATGTCTACCTTGCGTCAGCGCCCCTGCTCCTAGCAATTCTCCTGACGAGGGCTCCGCTCATGGTGCCCTTGGGGACGTTCCAAAACGTGGCTATCGCGCATTTCGTCAGGCATAGGAGCCGGGGGCTGGCAGCGCTTCAGCCCATCGCCCTCGCCATCGCCGGCGTTGCAGCTGTCGGGGCCGCGGCAGCCTATTTCATTGGTCCCTGGCTGATGGTGCTGCTGTTTGGTTCCGACTACCACGTCGCGCCGTGGGTGCTGGCGGGTCTGACAGTGGCTGCGGCGGTGCTTGCGTTGCTTACGCTTACTGGCGGCATGTGCGTTGCGTTGAACAGGCACCATGTATCGTCAACCGGTTGGCTGGTCGCCAGCGCTGTATCGCTGCTGGTCCTGGTATTGCCACTGGATGCCGACGTGCGTGCCGTGCTGTCCTTGCTTGCCGGTCCACTGCTTGGCGTAGTCACCCACACGCTCTCGTTATCGCGGTCACAGCCCGTGGGTGCTTCTTCCTAGAAGACGCGGGCAGGTTCCAGGCAAGACGGTTCACAGCAAAAGTGCGGGCCCACTCCGTTGGAGTGGGCCCGCACTTTATTAACAGGTTGTTTGCGTTCCCGCCGCCTAGTACCGCCTGATGGTGTAACCGGCGGCAGGACTCCAAGTGATGGAGCCGCCCTTGAAGTTTTGCCAACATTCAGTGGCACTGCAGGTTTCGCTGTTTGTCGGGAAGCCAAAGAACCCGGTTTGCGCGCCGTTGGCACGCCACAGGCCGCCAATGCCGCTGTTGTACACGGCGCCCATGCCAACGCCCGAAGCCCACAGGATTTCGCCTCCGACAAAGGTTTGCGTGCAAGACGTTGCGCCGCACGTTTCAGTTGTAGTTGGGTAGCCAAGACGTCCGCCTTCTGAGCCGAGCGACTTCCACAAAGAGCCTATGCCACCGGAATAGACGGCTGCCGCGCCTGTGGTCTCTGTCCACAGAACAACTCCGCCTTCGAAGCTTTGACGGCATGAGTCGGCGCCGCAGGTTTCATTGCTGATGGGGTACCCGAGCCGAGCCTTTTCGGCACCTTGCATGCGCCAAAGCGCCCCTATTGCACCGTTGTAGACCGCCCATTGTCCAGTTGCCGGGGTCCAGTAAATGGTGCCACCACGGAAAGTTTGTTGGCAGCTGCTAACCAGGCAGAACTCGTCCGAGGTTGGGTATCCGAGACGTGTTTGCTGACCGCCCATGCTAGTCCACAAGGCGCCAATTCCCGTTGCGGTCAGAACCCCGAACGCAGGGTTGCTGTTGGTCGGATCCTTGAGAATCGTGCCGCCAACAAAGCGCTGGAAACATTCTGATCCACCGCAGAATTGGGTGCCGCCCGTCGGAGCGCCGTAGCGGCCCGATTCTGCTTGGACTTCCTTCCATTTTTTGGAGATGGCTCCACTTCTCACGACCTGGGCGCCCGTAGCGGAGGCCCAAAAAATCTCCCCATTAACAAACGTTTGACGGCACGTAGAGACCTGACAGGTCTCTTGTGCCAAGGGCGCGCCGAGCGCTCCGGAGAGACCGCCCTGGGTTTGCCAAGTCGATCCAATACTCGTCCACCAAACGGGGTAAGCGCCGGTCGACTGGGTCCAGACCATCGTTCCACCCTGGAAAGCCTGAGTGCATTGCTGGGTCGTGCAGTTCTGGTTGTCAACTGGGTAGCCCAGCCTGCCATTTTCCGCACCAAGCGCGGTCCACGCCGCGCTCACGTTGCCTGGGATGATCGCCCACGATCCCGACGCGGCCGTCCAAAGGATTTTCCCCCCTTGGAACGTCTGACTGCACGCACTCGGGCCGCATGTCTCGCTTCCAGTTGGGAAACCGAGGACGCCACTAGTGCCACCCATCGCACTCCAACGTGCGCCGATGCCGCCAGTGAAGACAGCCGTTGCATTTGTAGAGGTGGACCAGTAAACGGAGCCGCCTTGAAAGTTCTGAGAGCACGCATTGGTGGAACACGACTCATCCGAAATCGGATATCTGAGGCGACCGTCAACACCTCCCCACTCACGCCAGGTTCCGCCGATACCACTGAAGTACACCGCTTTTGCGCCGGTTGCACTGTTCCAGAGAATTTGGCCGCCCTTATATTGGCGATAGCAACCTCCATTCACGAGACCGCAATATAGAGGCAGAGTCTGGGTACCGAGTCGGCTGGATGCCCCGCCCATTTCTCCATATTTCTGGAGAATTGGGTCGAATCCCGACGCCAGGGCCTGCAGTTCTGCGTAGCTTCCGCTGAATACGTTCGAGTCCCCGACAAAGGGACCCAGGCTGCTGTATTGCCAGATGTCGTACTTCGCCCATCCCGCGGGCAGTGTCCCGGGGCTCACGGTGCGGTAGGAAGCGATGTGCAGGGGCTGGTTACGGAATGCTGGCGTGTTTCCTGTGCATTGCGTCCACCAGTCGGTTGTGGTGTAGATCGCGGGATACCGCCCGGTCAGGGCATAGACGTTGTTCGAGAAGTCCGCGATCCAAAGGATCATGTCGCTTGCTGACATGTTGTAGCAGGTGTTGCCAAGCGATGAATAAGGATTGTATTCGATGTCGAGAAGTGGAGGCAGCGTCCAGCCGTCCCCGCTCCAGGCACCACCATTTCTGACAAAGTAGGCTGCCTGAGCGGCGCCGGACGAGACGTTGGGGATGGCAAAGTGGTAGGCTCCGCGGATCATTCCTGCATTCCGGGCACCGTTGTACTGTCCGGCGAACTGAGGATTCAGATAGGTCGTGGCCTCCGTGGCCTTGACGTATGCGAACTGAGCCCCCATGTTCCGTTGCTGCTGCCAATCCACCGCGCCCTGGTGGCTGCTGACATCCAGTCCCTGGATGCCGGGGGGCATGTAGGTGGCCTCGGCTGAGAGTCTGTCGGGAGCAGATTGTCTTGCCAGCTTCTCCAGTCCCTGTCCCATGTGTGCGCCGTTGGCGCCCTGGGCTTCCTTCAGTCTGGTCAGGATGTCGTCCTGCAACGGTGAGTCGCTGGCGGTTGGTGCGGGGCTGGCGGGAACAGACGCAATGGGGGTTCCTGGAACGGCTGAGGCCGATGGTGTGGATGGCGTTACAGGGGCGACGGACTCCTGGGGGAGGG